>NZ_SSDO01000118.1:0-9911 GCF_004794395.1 Microbacterium sp. K41
CGCGGCGGCGATGGCGCGGCCGGTCGGCGTGGAGCCGGTCATCGAGATCGCGGCGATGCGCTCGTCGGCGACCAGGGCACGGCCGACGCCGCCGCCGCCCTGCACGAGTCCGACGACACCGTCGGGAATGCCCGCCTCGTGCACGCCCTCCAGCAGCAGCTGCGCGCTCCACGGCGAGAACGACGAGGGCTTGAGCACCACGGTCGCTCCGGCGGCGAGCGCGAAGGCGGTCTTCTTCACGGCCATGGCGCTGGGCGCATTCCACGGCAGGATGAGCGCGGTCGGTCCCCACGGCACACGGTGCAGCCGCACGCCGCCCTGCTCGGCGGGGAGCTCCGCGACGTCCCCACGGACGACGGCTCGGCGGGCGGCGTCACGCAGGGTCGCGCCGTTGGCTCCGCCGAACAGCCGTGTCACCGCGAGCGGCACCCCGCTGTTGAGCGCGTCGAGGCGGGCGATCTCCTCGGCACGGTCGTCCAGCCACGCGGCCAGCGCCCCCAGCCGGACCGCGCGCTCCTCGGGGGCGAGTCCGCGCCAGCGGCCATCGTCGTGCGCCCGACGGGCGGCGGAGACGGCCCGGTCGACCTGCTCCAGGGAGCTGGAGGCGGTGGGCACGAGGGCCTCGCCGGTGTTCGGGTCGTGCAGCCAGGAGCCGTCGGCCTCCGGACTCTCCTCGGCGACGCCGCCGATCCAGGTGCACAGGGCGGGGAAGGTCATCTCAGATCCGATCGAAGTAGCGGTGCAGGTCCCAGTCGGTCACGCGGGACATGAAGGTGGACCACTCGTGGTCGAGCAGGATGCGCTGATGCGAGATGAGCTCCGGCGTCAGCAGCTCCTGCACGAACGCGCTGTCGGCGAAGAGCGCTCCCGCCTGCCGCGGGTCAGCGGGCATGGCGCCGTCGCCGGGGAGGTCGTAGGCGCTGCCGCGCACCGGATCGCCGAGCTCGGCACCCGTCCGCATCCCGTCGCGGGCCGACGCGAGGATGCCCGTGAGCGCGAAGTACGGGTTGGTGTCGGCGCCGGGCAGGCGGAACTCGAACCGGAGCGCCTGCGGCGAGTGGCCGACCACACGCACCGTGGTGGTGCGGTTGTCGAAGCCCCAGGTGCGCCCGCTGCCGGCAACGTCGGTGGAGTTGCTGCGGCGGTACGAGTTGACCGTCGGGGCGTACCACGCCATCAGCGCCGGCGCGTGCTCCAGCGCCCCGGCGATCGCCGAGCGCATGCGGGGGCTCAGATGATCGGGGTCGGAGTCGTCCCAGAACAGCGCCGTGCCCTCGTCGTCGACGAACGACACGTGCACGTGGCACGACGAGCCCGGCTGGTCGTTGAGCGGACGCGCCATGAAGGTCGCCGACATGCCCGCCCGGGCGGCGGTGTCACGCACCGCGAGCTTGTACAGCGCGTGCCGGTCGGCCATCTCCAGCGGGTCGCCGTACTCGAACGTCATCTCCCACTGCCCGAGACCCCACTCGCTCTGCGCGGCCTCGACGAGGATGCCGCTCGCGCGCAGGTCGGACCGCAGCCTCTGGAAGAACGGCTCGTAGAGGTTGCCCTCGTGGATCATGAAGTCGGAGGGGGTGAGGGTCGTCGGATCGAGGTCGCGGAACCCCGAGCGGCGCAGCTCCCGCGGGTCGTTGCGGAACAGGTAGAACTCCAGCTCGGTGCCCGCGAGCGGCGTGAGACCGAGGTCGCGCAGGCGCGCCAGCTCCTGCTTCAGGATCACCCGCGGCGACAGCGGCATCGGCTCGTGCGTGTGCACGTCGACCGGGTCGGCGAGGCAGATCGCGACACCCTCCAGCCACGCCGCAGGGCGCAGGGTGTCGAGGTCGGGGAGCAGCGTGACGTCGGGCACGCCGTTGTGCATGCCGCACAGGGCGAAGCGGTTCTGGTCGATCAGCTCGAGCCCCTGATCGATGTCCCACGCCCACGCGCAGGTGCAGATGTCGACGCCGTTCGCCACGACCCGGCCGAAGCCCTCGACGGGGATGCGGCGACCGACGAGCCGACCTTGGAGGTCGGGCGTCGCGACGATCACGGTGCGGATCCCCGCGGCCTCCAGTTCGTCCGGCGCCAGGCGCACGTCGTCGATCATCGCGTCAGCCACCCTCCGTCGACGGGGAGCTGGATGCCGTCGATCCAGGACGCCTCGTCGCTGAGCAGCCAGGATACGGCCGCGGCGATGTCGCTCGGCAGGCCCACCCGTGGCACGAGCAGCCGCTGCTTCATGAACTCCAGCGCCTCGGGGCTGGTGACGCTGTCGTAGTCGAAGAAGTCGGTCGCGATGGGGCCGGGGGCGACGCAGTTGACGCGGATGTTCTTGGCCGCGAGCTCGACCGCGAGCGCCTTGGTGAGCATGGGCACGCCGCCCTTGCTGGCGTTGTAGTGCGGCTGCGCGGTGCCGGTGCTGGTCACCACGACCAGTGCCTCCACGGTGGAGAGGTTGACGATGGCGCCGCCGCCCGACTCGGCGATGAGCGGCGCCACCTCCTGCGCCACGAGGAACTGGCCCTTGAGGTTGATGTCGAAGACGAAGTCCCACGCCTCCTCGGTCAGCGTCTCGAACGAGTGCTCGGTGACCACGCCGGCGTTGTTGACGAGCAGGTGCAGGGCTCCCCACGCCTGGGCGGCCTGCGCGACCGCGGCGCGGATCTGCTCGCGCGAGCGCACGTCCACGACCGCCGCGAGCGCCGTGCCTCCGGTCGCCTCGATCAGGCGCACGGTCTCGGCGGCGCCCTCGGCCGAGACGTCGGTGACGAGGATGCGTGCCCCCTCGCTCGCCAGGCGGAGGGCGGTCTCGCGGCCGATCCCGGATCCTGCGCCCGTGATGAAGGCATTCCTGTCTGCGTGTCGCATGGTGTCTCTCCTTGTTCGTGCGTCTGCGGCGCCTAGGCGACGCTCTCGGTCGCGGGGGTGGGGGCGACCGCGGTGTGCGCGGACGCCTGATCGACGAGCCAGTCGAAGACCGGGTCACCGCCGAAGGTCTCGGGGTGCCACTGCACGCCCACCACCGGCAGCCCGTCGAGCTCGATCGCCTCGACGACGCCGTCGGGCGCCCAGCCGGTCACGGTCACCCCGGCGCCGGGGGCGTCGACCGCCTGGTGGTGGAACGAGTTCACGCGGGTGCTCTCGCCGTAGAGGCCGTGCACGACGCTGCCCTCTGCCGTGCGCACCTCGTGCACCCGGTGGGCGCGGGGGTACGCGTACGAGCCGTGCGACTCGCCCTCGCCCGCGGCGAGGTGCTGATGCAGGGTACCGCCGCGGACCACGTTGAGCAGCTGCGCTCCCCGGCACACCCCCAGCAGCGGCAGCGCGCGCTCGATCGCGGCGAGGATCAGGCCCGACTCGAACTCGTCGCGTTGCGGGTCGACGAGGGGCGTGAACGGGCCGGGGGTCTGCCCGTACCGGCGCGGGTCGACGTCGTCGCCGCCGACGATGACGACGCCGTCGAGCCGAGCCACGAGTTCGGCCGGGTCGGCATCCATGGGCAGGTGCACGGGCAGGCCGCCGGCTCGGAGCACCGAGGTGGCGTACTCGCTGAGGTACGCCTCCAGCGGGGCGTCGGCGAAGCCGTACGGGGCGCCGATCGCCGCGCCGCTGGTGCGACGACCGGAGATGCCGATCAGGGGCCGGGGCAGGGCGGGGAGACTGATGATGTCCATCCTTCGGTTCGGGGTCAGGCGTTCTCGTCGAAGCGCCGCACGATCTGGGCGTAGGCCGCCGGTGCGCTCGCCCGCATGATCGCCGCCTGCACCAGCCCGATCACCGGGGCGATGATCACGACGGCGACGAGGGTGATGCTGATGACGCCCCACGCCGGATTGCCGTCGGCGTCGACGTCGCTGACGAGCAACGGGAAGTTCGCGGCGATGAGCACGGCGGACACCGCCAGCCCGAGCAGTCCGAGGCCCGGGGCGATCACGGTGTGCCAGGGGCTGCGCAGGGCGCGGGTGCGGGCGAAGTACACGATCACGGCGAGGCAGGTCACGGCCATGAGGATCACGATCGCGAGGGTGCCGATGCCGGCGAACCAGGAGAAGATGTTCTCCGGCGCGAAGCCGAGGATGGCGAGCAGGGCGATCGCGACGCCCGAGGTGGCGACCTGCACGAGCGAGGCGACGTGGGGCGATCCGTGTCGGGTGTGCACGCTGCCGACGCGGTCGGGCAGCACGCGGGCGTTGGCCATGGCGTGGTGGTAGCGGGTGAGCACGTTGTGCAGCGAGAGCACCGCCGCGAACATGCTGCCCAGGAACAGCAGGGCCACGGCGACCGAGCCGACCGGGCCGAGGTACTGCTCGGTGACGCGGGTGATGAGGGTCGTGGGGTCGGCGGCGGCTTCGTCGATCACGTCTCCCTCCCCCACGCCGACCACCACGGTCCAGGCGGCGAACGCGTAGAAGACGCCGATCACGATCGCGGAGGCGTAGGTGGCGCGCGGGATGGTGCGCTCCGGCGTGCGCACCTCGTCGCGATACACCACCGTGGACTCGAACCCGATGAAGCTGGCGATGGCGAACATCAGCCCGAGCGCGGGTGCCCCGGAGAGCACGTTCTGCAGGACGAACGAGCCGAAGGTCACGCCGTCGGCTCCGCCGGTGACGAGGATGACGAGCCCCAGCAGGACGACGATCCCGATCTCGGCGAGCAGCACCACCACGAGCACGCGCGAGCTGAGCTCGATCTGCCGGTACCCGAGCGCACCGACCAGCGCGACCGAGACCAGGGTGAGCAGCCACCAGGGGATCTCGGGCCCGCCGAGCAGCGCGATGCTCGATGAGATGGTGGCGCCGAGGTAGGAGAACACCGCGATCTGCACGGTGGTGTAGCAGACCAGGGCGAGGTAGGCGGCGGCGAGGCCGGGGGTGCGACCGAGTCCGTGCGTGATGAACACGAAGAAGGAGCCGGCGCGGGGCAGGTAGCGGCTCATCGCGGTGAGGCCGACGGAGAAGAGCAGCAGGATCACGGTGGCCACGAGGAACATGACCGGGAAGCCGATCCCGTTGCCGAGCAGGTAGCCGATCGGCACGATGCCGCCGACCACGGTGAGGGGCGCGGCGGCGGCGATCACCATGAAGGTGACGGCCACCGCCCCGAGGTTGCCGCGGAGGTTGCGCTCGCGGGGTTGTTCTGCGGAGGGCGACGTCGTTGTCGAAGCATCCATGTCGAAGCATCCTTTGCCGATTGGATCAATGGTCTAATCTTTAGCCCATTGATCGGCGACAGCGCAAGACTTTTCCACGGAACGGCGATCATCCCCGTCGCCGAGGCACGACGAACAGCGCGACGCCCCGCTCCCGGGGCCGTCAGCGCGCGGTCAGCGCAGCAGGCCCAGGCTCGCCAGGGCGTGCCGGATGAGCGTGCCCCGGCCGCCCTCCATCTCGGCGGCGACCGCGTCGGACGCGGCGGCCTCGGGAGAGAACCAGGTGACCTCCAGCGCGTCCTGCCGCGGCTCGCACGTCCCGGTCACCGGCACCACGAACGCCAGCGACACCGCATGCTGGCGGTCGTCGTGGTAGGCACTGACCCCGGGGATCGGGAAGTACTCCGCCACCGTGAACGGCAGCGGCTGCGGGGGAAGGAGCGGGAAGGCCATAGGCCCCAGGTCGTTCTCGACGTGACGGAACAGGGCATCGCGGATCGTCTCCCCGAAGCGCACGCGACCCGACACGATGGTCCTGGTCATCTCCCCCATCGGCGTGGAGCGCAGGAGGATGCCGATCTCCGTGACCTGACCGGAGCCGTCGGTGCGGACCGGGATCGCCTCGACGTACAGCATGGGAAGGCGCCGACGCGCCTCCTCGAGTTCCACGTCGCTGAGCCAGCCGGGGTTCGCGTCCGGCGCCGGCGGAGTGGCGTCGCGGAACGCGCCGAGGCCCTCGTCGTCGGGCTCCGGATCGGGATCGGGTGTGCGCACCGCCATGCGTCCTTTCTATCAGCACCCTCCGACGAGGGACACCGGCGGCGCGTCGGTGCCGCCTGGCAGGATGACGGGGTGAGTGAGATTCTGACGATCGACGACACCGCCACCCGCTGGTCGACGGCGGAGCGCGCCGGGCTCCCCCTCGTGGTTCTGCTGCACGGGTACGGCGCCGACGAGCACGACCTGTTCGGGCTCGTCCCCTACCTGCCCGGCGGACTCGCCGTCGCCTCCGTCGCCGCACCGCTCGCGCCGCCGTGGCCCCAGCCCGGACGCTCCTGGTACCCGATCGAGGGCCTGGACGGGCGCAGCTCGACCGCCGTGACGCTCGCGGCGGAGGCGTTCCTCCGCTGGCTCGACGCCGCGGCGGGCGACGCCCCGTCGGTCGCGCTGCTCGGGTTCTCGCAGGGCGCGGCCGTGTCACTGCAGGCACTGCGGCTCGCGCCGGAGCGCTTCGACGCCGTGGTCGCACTGAGCGGCTATGTCGCACCGGAGCCGCTGTCGGGCGACGACGCCCTGACGGAGCTCCGGCCCCGCGTGTTCTGGGGGCGCGGCACGCACGACGACGTGATCCCTCCGGCGCTCATCGACCACACGGCCCAGTGGCTGCCGTCGCACGCCGAGCTGTCCGGCCGCGTCTACAGCGGCCTCACGCACAGCATCTCTGAGGACGAGCTCGGCGACGTGCACCGCTTCCTCACGACCTGGGTCGAGGGGATCGACGCGGATCAGGCGGAGGGGTCCCGCCCGTCCTGACCGCGCTCTCCCGCACTCCCGGGCTCCCCCGGGTCCGCCGCAGCTCCCGAGGTTCCCGGGTCCGCCGCAGCTCCCGAGGTTCCCGGATCCGTCGCAGCTCCGGGAGTTCCCCCGTCCGCCGCAGCTCCCGAGGTTCCCGGGTCCGCCGCAGCTTCCGGGCGCTCCCGCTCACCCCCGTCCACCCCGTCCTCCGGATGCCCCGGGTCTCGCTCGCCGTCCGGCCCGCTCGGGTCCGCCCGCCCGGAGCCGCGGAAAGCGACCGAGAGAGCCACGCCGATCGCCAGACCGATGCCGATGCCGAGGGCCCAGTTCTTCATCGCCATGCCGAGGGACACGCCGATCGCCACGCCGAGCGCGAGGCCGACGCCGAGGCCGGTGCGTGCCCGGAGTTCCTCCGGGCTGGGGTTCCGATCCGCCATGCCTCCCACGCTACGCATCCGTCGCGGTGCCGGCATCCCCCGTGCGACGGAGGCGCGACACGCCCGGGAGTTGCGAACGCCGACACGCCCGGGTATCGTCGTGGCGTCCTGTCCGCCGTGTCTGGAAGTCCTTTGATCTGAATCGTCGCCTCCGCGCTCCTCTTTCCGCGCGCTGACCCGACGATCGCCGACTCCCCGGCAGACCCCGCCCTCCGGGTGCGACCCGTTCGCGCCACCCCGGGCCCCGGTGTCAGTGCACCCCCGCACTCGACAGGAGACACCCCGTGTCATACCCCACCACCGTTCATCCCTCGGTCGTGCTCGACCGCCTCACCTACACCTGGCCCGACGGCTCGGTCGCACTCGACGGCGTGTCCGGAGCCTTCGGGTCCGGGCGCACCGGCCTGGTCGGACGCAACGGCGCCGGCAAGTCCACCCTGCTGCGCCTGATCGCCGGCGAGCTCACCCCCACGTCCGGATCCGTCTCCACCTCCGGCGAGGTGGCGTACCTGCCGCAGCAGTTGACGCTCGACGTCGACCGCCGCGTGGCGGAGCTGCTCGGCGTCTCCACCGCGCTCGACGCGGTGCGCGCCATCACCGCGGGCGACGTCGATCCCGCGCACTTCGACGCGGTCGGCGACGACTGGGACATCGAGGCGCGCGCGGAGGCCTCCCTTGCGGAGGCCGGACTCGCCCCCGCGTTCCTCGACCGCACCGTGGGCGAGCTGTCGGGCGGCGAAGCCGTCCTCGTCGCGATCGCCGGGATCCGCCTGCGGCGCGCGCCGATCACGCTCCTGGACGAGCCGACCAACAACCTCGACCGCGACGCCAGGGCGACGCTCGGCGCGATGGTGCACGCGTGGAAGGGCACGCTCATCGTGGTCAGCCACGACCTGTCGTTGCTCGAGCTGATGGACGACACCGCGGAGCTCTACGGGCAGACGTTGAGCGTGTTCGGCGGGCCGTACTCCGAGTGGCGCGCGTGGCTGGACGCCGAGCAGGACGCGGCGCGACAGGCCGAGGTCGCCGCGGCGCAGGCGCTGCGCAAGGAGAAGCGGCAGCGCATCGAGGCGGAGGTCAAGCTCGCCCACCGCGCCCGCACCGCCAAGAAGGCCGAGGTCGAGAAGCGCGTGCCGAAGATCATCGCACACGGCAGGAAGATGGCCGCCGAGGTCTCGGCGGGCAAGCTGCGCACCGAGGTCGGGGCGAAGGAGGAGGCGGCCCGCGCCGCGCACGACGAGGCCGGGCGCCGGATCCGCTCGGACGACACCATGAAGATCGAGCTCCCCGACCCGCAGGTCTCCCGCGCGCGCCGCATCGCCGAGCTCGGAGACGGCGAGCGCTCCTGGATCGTGCAGGGCCCCGAGCGCGTGGCGCTGATCGGTCGCAACGGCGCCGGCAAGACCACCCTGCTCGAACGACTCGTCGCCAGCGGTGTTCGCGACACAGGAGATCGGGACCCTATCGCGGCGGCTCCACCCGGTGTGGCCGATTCCGGGCCTGACCTCCCGAGGGACGACCGGCCGGAGTTGCGGGCGGAGGCGTTCACCGACCGGATCGGCTACCTTCCGCAGCGCGTGGACGGCCTCGACGAGGGCGCGTCGGTGTTCGACAACATCGCCCGCCGGGCCCCGCACGTGCCGGAGAAGGAGCTGCGCAACCGCCTGGCCCGGTTCCTCCTCCGTGGAGCGACCGTCGAGCGCCCGGTCGCGGCGCTGTCCGGGGGCGAGCGGTTCCGCGTGGCCCTGGCGAGACTCCTCCTGGCGGATCCGGCGCCCCACCTGGTGGTGCTGGACGAGCCGACCAACAACCTCGACCTGGACACGGTCGATCAGCTGGTCGAGGCGCTGCGCACCTATCGCGGCGCCGTGCTCATCGTCAGCCACGATGATGCGTTCCTGCGGCGACTCGACCTCGACCTCACCCTCGAGATCGACGCGGAGGGTGCGCTGCAGGAGACGGCGCTCCCCCCGTCGTGAACGCCCGGGTCCCGCGGCGTCGTCCGGCGGCGCGGGACCCGCACGCGACTCAGACCGACACCGCCAGAGGCAGGGCGACCACCCCCGCCCCCATCAGCAGGACCGCCGTCACGGCGTCGGCGTGGGGGTCGGGACGGCGTGCGAATCGTCGTGCTGCGTGTCATCGGGACGAGCGGTCCCCGCCGCGGGCTTCTTCGCCGCCTTCGCCGCCTCCCGGGCGGCATCGGCCGCGGCCTTCGCGGCTGCGTCGGCGGCCTGTGCCTCGTCGAGGTGCGCCTGGGCGATCGCCCCCGTGACGACCGCCGCATAGATGTCGCCGCCCGCGGGTTGCGGATGGATGCCGTCGCCGGCGAGGTCGTCAGGGTAGGGCGTGATGGCACCGTCCCAGTCGGCGACCGTGACGTTCGGATACGCGGCGGCGAAGTCGGCGAGCGTCGCGTTGCCGCCCGGGATCCAGCTGCGCTGCGCGTGCGCGTTCACGAACACCAGGGTGCGGTCCGGGCCGACGATCCCGAGGATGTCGGCGAGCAGGTCGGGATCGACGCCGCCGTTGGTCGCCAGCCCCACGACGACCGTCGGACGCAGTGCGCCGTCGTTCGCGAGCGACGACAGGATGCCCGTGGCCGGCCACATGCTGCGCGAGACCTGGGCGTCGATGGCGATGCCGGGCAGCGCGTTCTGCAATTCGGGCGCGGCGGCGAGCATGACCGAGTCGCCGACCGCCGTGATGTCGGTGCCGAGGATGGGCGGCGGCGTCGCCGCGGTGCTGGTCGGCGAGGGCGAGGGCGAGGGCGTCGGACCGGAGTCGGCGCCGGAACCCGTCTGCGGCGACGCGGCCGGGGC
>NZ_SSDO01000119.1:0-846 GCF_004794395.1 Microbacterium sp. K41
CGGCCGCGGCACGGTGCAGGCGCTCGAGGTCGGCGGGCGCGAAGAACGCCGCCGACAGCGCCTCCGGAACCGCCGCCACGACGACCGCGGGCGCCGCGGCGCTCATCGCAGCCAGTCCTCGAGGTGCGCGGCGATGAACGCGTCGTCGTTCAAAGCCGGGTAGGCGCGGCGCACCCGGGCGATCTCCTCCGCCTGCCCTGGCGAGAGCCCCTCGGCCGGATCGAGGCACCACGTTCCCTCGAGCAGGCCCTGCTGGCGCAGCATCTCGTGCACACCCGCGATCACGCCGTGGAAGTCGTTGCCCGGGTCGAACACCGCCTGGTTCACATCGACCATGTCGGAGGCCAGCAGCCCCAGCTCGCGGTAAGCCCCGGCGTCGCCGTCCATCGCCTGCCGCGCCCGCTCCAGCAGCGCGACGGCCGCCTGCGTGCCCACGGCCCACTGGCCGAGCAGACCACCGACGAAGCGCAGCGTGCGCGGGCCGGACGGCGAGTCCACGTGGAACTCCGACAGCAGGTCGGCCACGATCGCGTCGTCGTTTCCGGTGTACAGGGCGATGTCGTCGGCGCGACCGGACGCCGCCACCCCGCGCACCAGCTCCAGCGTGCGGTAGCGGTCGAACGGCGCGGCCTTCACCGCGACCACGGAGGGGATCGACGCGAACTCGCGCCAGAAGTCACGGCCGAGCACGGGCCCGCCGATCGCGGTCTGCAGGTAGAAGCCCACCACGGGCAGCACCTCGCCGACGGCGCGGGCGCGTTCGAGCAGGGCACGCTCGTCGGCGCCCGCGACGCGGGGACTCACCAGCACGGCGTCGTACCCCAGCCCGCGCGCGAGCTCGGCCTC
>NZ_SSDO01000120.1:0-1356 GCF_004794395.1 Microbacterium sp. K41
CGCACCGCGGTCGACACCGGCGGCCGCCACCGCACCTCCCGCCTCCAGCATCCGCAGCACCTGGGTCACGGCCGTGCGCGACAGCCCGGTCGCCGCCATCAGCTCCGCGCGCGTCTGCGGACCGCTGTCGGCGAGCCGCTCCAGGATCGCGCGGCCGTTGAGCGACCGGAGCAGGCTCTGCGGTCCGGCAAGGGGTCGTGACATGCGGCTGATCCTCGGAGGTGTCGATGCTCGTGGTTCGGCTCGGGTGCCCGGCCAGCATGCTACATCCGGCCGCGTGCGTCCACCCCGATTCCGCCGTCGCCGCGCGCACCTAGGGTGGAGGGATGACGTCCTTCGTGATCCGCGACGCCCGCGCCGACGACGCCGATGCCGTGGCCCGAGTGCACGTGCGCTCGTGGCAGACCGCCTACCGCGGCCTGATCGACCAGGAGGTGCTCGACGGGCTCTCGGTCTCGGAGCGCGCCGAGGGGTGGCGGCGGATCTTCGCCGACCCGCTGCCCACGAGCCTGGGCACCCTGGTGGCGGTGCGCGACGGTGCGGTGATCGCGTGGGCGTCGTTCGGCTCGGGGCGCGACCCCGACGGTCTCGACGACGCCGAGCTGTACGGCATCTACGCCGACCCGGACACGTGGTCGACGGGCGCGGGTCATGCGCTGCTCGAAGCCGCGGAGGCGCGCATGATCGAGGCCGGGCACACGCGCGGCTACCTGTGGGTGCTCGACGGCAACGACCGCGCCGACGGGTTCTACGCCCGGCACGGGTGGGAGCTCGACGGGGCGACCAAGATCGACCAGCGCCCGCAGTTCACGCTCCGCGAGCACCGCCGCGTCAAGCTCCTCGGCCCGCGCTGAGCCCGGACGGCCCGGGGCCGCCCGTCAGTCGATCGCGCTCATGACGTGCTTGAGGCGCGTGTAGTCGTCGAAGCCGTACTGGGACAGGTCCTTGCCGTAGCCGGAGTGCTTGAAGCCGCCGTGCGGCATGTCCGACACGAACGGCAGGTGGGTGTTGATCCACACGCACCCGAAGTCGAGGTCGCGCGAGAAGCGCATCGCCCTGGCGTGATCCGTGGTCCACACCGACGCCGCGAGCGCGTACGGCACGCCGTTGGCGAGGGCCAGCGCCTCCTCCTCGGTCTCGAACGACTGCACGGTAAGCACGGGCCCGAAGATCTCGCCCTGCACGACCTCGTCGTCCTGCCGCACACCGGTCACGATCGTCGCCTCCCAGAAGTAGCCGCGGTCGCCCTGCCGGCGGCCGCCGGTGGCCACGGTGGCGTGCGCGGGGAGGCGGTCGATGAAGCCCTGCACCTGGGCGAGCTGGGCGGCGCTGCTGAGCGGTCCGTAGAGCACGCCC
>NZ_SSDO01000121.1:0-1436 GCF_004794395.1 Microbacterium sp. K41
CGAGCGCCTCCCGCACCGCGGGCACGAGCCGTCTGCTCACCGGGAGGGCCGTGCGGCCGACCACCACCGTCGGCTCTCCCCCGGACAGCCGCGCCTCGGTCACGGCGGCCGTGCGCACGAGCGTCGAGCGGTGGATGCGCAGGAACCCCGCGTCGGCCCACCGCGCCTCAAGCTCCGCCATGGGGATCCGCACGAGCTGGCCGGGGTCGTCGTCGTCGGTGTGCAGTCGCGCGTAGTCGCCCTGCGCCCGCACCCACCGCACCTCGCTGCGCCGCACGAACCGCACGGTCGACCCGACCGTGACCGACAGCACCTCGTCGTCGCCCTTCGTCGGATCGGCGGCCTGATCCACGCGGTCGATCGCGCCGCGCAGCCGCTCCCGCCGCACCGGCTTGAGGAGGTAGTCGACCGCGCGCAGCTCGAACGCCTCCACCGCGCGGGCCTCGTCGGCCGTGACGAACACGACAGCCGGCGGCTCCGCGAGCCCGAGGAGGGCGCGGGCCAGGTCGGTGCCGAGCAGGCCGGGCATGTGGATGTCGAGGAACGCGAGACGCACGGCGCGCTGCGACAGCTGCCGCAGGGCGTCGGCTCCGCTCGTCGCGGTGAGGATCTCGCCGATGCGCGGGTCGGAGCGCAGCAGGTGCACCAGCTCGTCGAGGGCGGGCTGCTCGTCGTCGGCGACGAGGACGTCGATCATCCGGGCTCCTCAGTCGTCGTCCGGGTCGTGCAGGGGCTGCGATTTCGGGACTCGCATGCGCACCAGGGTACCCGCGCCCGTGTTGGTCTCCACGACCAGTCCGCCGCTGCTGCCGTACAGCTGTCGCAGGCGCGTGTCGACGTTGCGCAGCCCCACGTGGGAGCCGTCCTCGCGCGCCGTGAGCAGCGACCGCAGCCCGTCGGGGTCCATGCCGACGCCGTCGTCCTCCACGAGGATCTCGGTGTGGGTGCCGTCGTCGCGCGAGGTGAGGCGGATCTCGCCGCCGCCCTCCCCCGGCTCGAGCCCGTGCCGCACCGCGTTCTCCACGAGGGGCTGCACCGACAGGAACGGGATGACCGTGGCGAGGGTCTCCGGCGCGATCTGCAGCGTGACCTGCAGCCGGTCGCCGAAGCGGGCCCGCTCGAGCTCCAGGTACGAGTGGATGCTGCCGAGCTCCTCCGCGAGGGTCGTGAACTCCCCCTGGCGGCGGAAGGAGTAGCGCGTGAAGTCGGCGAACTCCAGCACGAGGTCGCGCGCGCGGTCGGGGTCGGTCGTGATGAACGAGGCGATCGCGGTGAGGGCGTTGTAGATGAAGTGCGGGGAGATCTGCGCCCGCAGCGACCGCAGCTCCGCCTCGGCCAGCTGCGCGCGGGAGGCGTCGAGCCCGCCGAGCTCGACCTGCGCGGCGCACCAGTCGGCGACCTCCTCGGCGGCGCGCACGAGCGCCGCGCGCACGGGC
>NZ_SSDO01000122.1:0-209 GCF_004794395.1 Microbacterium sp. K41
CACCGGAACTGATCGGAAAAATTGCTCCCCCCAGGCTGGAAAGCATCAACCTGCGAGGCGTGTTCCGCTTTCCTGTTGACCGTTATGCCGACCAAATCCTGCCCTCGCGGCAGGGAGCACCGATAACTGGCACCAACGGATGAAACCGATCACGGTTTGACGCCACGAATCGCAGATTTGAAAGTGAACAGGAAAGTCAATGAAATCAA
>NZ_SSDO01000123.1:0-1200 GCF_004794395.1 Microbacterium sp. K41
AGAGCGCCCGCGCCCCCGCGACCCGCTGCGCCTGCCCGCCCGACAGGCCGCTGCCCTGCACGCCCAGCTCCCGCGCGGGGTCGATGCCCTCGGCGCAGGCGGCGTCGAGCGCCCTCCGCACCCGCTCCGCATCGGGCTCCGGGTCACCGAGGGCGACGTTGTCCGCCACCGTGCCGCGGATGAGCCCGGGCGACTGGCCCGCCCACGCCAGCCACTCCGACGACGCGAGGCCGCGGACGTCACGCCCGGACCACGTCGCCTCGCCCGCGAACGGCACCGCACCCCGCAGGGCCGCCAGCAGACTCGACTTGCCCGCGCCGCTCGGCCCCTCGATGAGGGTGATGGTGCCGCGCTCGGCGGTGAACGACACGGGCGGCAGGTCGCGCACGCGCAGCTGCTCTACGACGAGGGCCCCGTCCGTGCGAGTTCGCGACTCCGGCGAACGGACGGCGGCTGCGCCGGGGACCGCGCCGGAGGCGCTCACCGCGGCAGGCGCTCCCGAGTCGTGTACGCCGGAGCCGTCGCCCCGCGCCTCGTCGAGCACCGCGAACACGTCCTCGGTCGCGGCGACCCCCTCCGCCGCCGCGTGGAACTGCACGCCCACCTGCCGGATGGGGAGGAAGGCCTCGGGCGCCAGCAGCAGCACGAACAGCCCGACCTCGAGCGTGAGCTCGCCCGACAGCAGCCGGAACCCCACCGCGACCGCGATGAGCGCCACCGCCAGCGACGACAGCAGCTCCATGGAGAAACCCGACAGGAACGAGAACCGCAGCACCTTCATGGTCTCGCGACGGTAGTCGTCGGCGGTGGCCTCGATGCGGTCGGCCGCCCGGGCGTCGCGGCCGAACAGGCGCAGCGTCGACAGTCCCTGCACGGTGTCGGCGAACCGGGCGGCCAGTCGCTGCAGCGTCTGCCACTGCCGCTTCTGCACGGTGCGGGTGGCGATGCCGATCAGGATGAGGAACAGCGGGATGAGCGGCAGGGTGATGAGGGCCGTGAGCCCGCTCGGCCAGTCCTGCCACCACATGACCGCGACCAGCACGGGTGTCGCGATCGCCGTGAGCACCAGCTGCGGGATGTACCGGGCGAAGTAGGCGTCGAGCGCCTCCAGCCCGTGCCCCGCGGTCACCGCGAGCGCCGTCTGGTTCCGCTGCGCCAGCCACCCCGGCCCGAGGCGCCCGACGGCCGCCACGAGCGCGG
>NZ_SSDO01000013.1:0-403 GCF_004794395.1 Microbacterium sp. K41
GACCGGCCCTGCTGTGGAACGACCTGCGCTCGGCAGACGCGGCGGCCGCCCTGATCGCGGAGCACGGCGCCGCCGCCCTCGCCGAGCGCACGGGCCTGGTGCCCGTGCCGTCGTTCACGCTCACCAAGGTGCGGTGGCTGCGCGAGCACGAGCCGGAGCACGCCGCGCAGGTGCGAGCGGTCGCCCTGCCCCACGACTGGCTCACCTGGCGGTTGCGCGGCTTCGGACCGGACGCGCCGCGCGGAGCCGCCCTCGACGAGCTGGTCACCGACCGCTCCGAGGCCTCGGGCACCGGCTACTGGACCGACGCGGGCTACGACCGCGAGCTGTTCGGCGCCGCGCTCGGCCGCGACGCGATCCTGCCCCGCGTGCTCGCGCACGACGCGGCCGTGACCGATGCGAA
>NZ_SSDO01000124.1:0-3395 GCF_004794395.1 Microbacterium sp. K41
CATCTCCACCGCGGGCATGGCGCTACCGCAGTTCCTCATCGGCATCGTGCTGATCGTGGTGTTCGCCGTGCAGCTGAAGTGGCTGCCCGCCCGCGGCTACACGCCGTTCGCGGACGACCCGGCCGACAACCTCGTGCGCATGATCCTGCCCGCCCTCACCCTCGCCTTCGCCGCCGCACCGCTGCTGATGCGGTTCCTGCGGGCGTCGATGGTCGAGGTGCTCGACGCCCCCTACATCCGCACCGCCCGCGGCAAGGGGCAGTCGGCGAGCGGGGTGGTGCTCGGGCACGCGCTGCGCAACGCCCTGATCCCGGGGCTCACCATGCTCGGCCTCATCGTCGGGTACACGCTCGGCGGGGTCGTGATCGTGGAGTACGTGTTCGGTGTTCCCGGGCTCGGCTCGCTGGCGATCGACGCCGTGTTCAAGCGCGACTACGCGGTGCTGCAGTCGGTGGTGCTGCTGATCTCCGCCATGTTCATCCTCACGACGCTGATCGTCGATCTGCTCTACGGCGTGCTCGACCCGCGTCTTCGTGCAAGGAGCAGCCGTGGCTGACACCCTCACCCTCGCCCTGCGCTCGACCCGTCCTCGCCGCCGGCTCGCCGCCGCGTCGTGGATCCCGCTCGCGCTGCTCGCCCTGATCGTGCTGGCCTGCGTGCTCGCGCCCGTCATCGCGCCGTTCGACCCCGCGGCCCAGTCGCCCGACCGCTTCGCCGCGCCCACGGCCGTGCACCTGTTCGGCACCGACGAGCTCGGCCGCGACCTGTTCAGCCGCGTGCTGTACGGCGGACAGCTCACCGTGTTCATCGCCGCCGGTGCCACGCTCGTGGCGATGGTGCTCGGCATCGCCTGGGGCATGGCCGCCGCGTTTGCCCGCGGCTGGGCCGACGAGCTGCTCATGCGCCTGGCCGACACCGTGATGGCGATCCCGCAGATCCTGTTCGCGCTGGTGTTCATCTCGGCGTTCGGCGCCGACCCCGTGAAGCTCGCCGTCATCATCGGCATCCTGCTCACCCCCACGACCGCGCGGCTGGTGCGGTCGTCGGTGCTGAGCGAGCTGCAGGAGGACTACTTCACCGCGGCCGTGGCCTTCGGCTCGAAGCGCAGCCGCCTGCTGTTCGCGGAGGTGCTGCCCAACGCCAAGGGACCGATCGTGGTGCAGGCCGTCATCAACGCCGCGAACGCGATCCTGCTGGAGGCGTCGATGAGCTTCGTCGGGCTCGGCATCGCGCCGCCCGAGGCCACCTGGGGCACCCTCGTGCAGCAGGGCTACCAGAAGATGTACCAGTCGATCGGGTACGTGCTGTTCCCCGCGCTGTTCATCTTCGTGACCATCTGGCTGCTCAACGTGCTCGCCGACCAGTTCGGCGGCGACCGGAAGGGGAAGGGCCGATGACCGACGCCGCTCCCGTCCTGCGGGTGCAGGACCTCACCGTCTCCTACGGCGACGTGACGCCCGTGAAGGGCATCAGCTTCGCGGTGCGCCCCGGCGAGCGGATCGGCCTGGTCGGCGAGTCCGGCTCCGGCAAGTCGCTCACCGCCCTGTCGATCATGCGCCTCAACGACGGCGCGAAGCTCGGCGGCAGCATCCGGCTGCGCGACCGCGAGCTGCTGACTCTCCGCACGCGCGAGATGACGAAGGTGCGCGGCGGTGAGATCGCGATGGTCTACCAGGACCCGATGTCGTCGCTGAACCCGGTGCGCACCATCGGGCACCAGCTCGTCGAGGCGATCCGGCTGCACGAGCGGGTGTCGCGGCAGGCCGCGCGTGCCAGGGCCGTCGAGCTGCTGACCGAGGTCGGCGTGCCGCTGCCCGAGGAGCGCCTGAGCCAGTACCCGCACGAGTTCTCCGGCGGCATGCGGCAGCGCGTCATGATCGCGATGGCCATGTCGTCGCGGCCCGCGGTGCTGATCGCCGACGAGCCCACCACCGCCCTCGACGTGACCACGCAGTCGCGCATCATCGACCTGCTCGACCGTCTCGCGGAGGACCACGGCACCGCGGTCGTGCTCATCACGCACGACCTCGGCGTCGCGGCCGGCTTCTGCGAACGAATCCACGTGATGCGGCACGGGCGCGTGGTCGAGGAGGGCCCCGTCGACCGGATCTACGCCGCGCCCGAGCACCCGTACACGCAGGCGCTGCTGGGGGCCGTGGTCGACCTCACGGTGGACGTGCACCAGCCCATCCCGACCGTGGACGCCCTTCACCTCGCACCGCCCACCCCGGAACCGCACGGTGCGGGGCCATCCCACCCCCGGTCCGTGAGCGAGGGGCCCTTCGACGAGACGAAGGGCGCCGCCGACACGATCAGCGCAGTCGACCGGGCCAGGGAGTCGGGCGACGTGCTGGTCGACGTGCAGGGCGTGACGAAGGTGTTCACGCTGGGCTCCGGACGCCGCGTGACCGCGGTCGACGACGTGTCGTTCCAGATCCGCCGCGGCGAGACCGTGGGGCTCGTCGGCGAGTCGGGGTCGGGTAAGTCGACCGTGTCGAAGGCGGTGCTCGCGCTCGGCGGCATCGACGGCGGTGCGGTGGTGTTCGACGGGCAGCGTCCGCACGACCTGCGCGGCGAGGAGCTGCGCAGGCTGCGCCGCCGCATGCAGATGGTGTTCCAGGACCCGTTCTCGGCGCTCAACCGCCGGCAGACCGTGGCGCAGATCATCGAGGCGCCGCTGCTCGCCCACGGCATCGGCACCCGGGCGACCAGGGCCGAGAAGGTGCGCGAGGCGATGCACCGGGTGCGGCTGGACGAGGAGTTCGCGCACCGGCTCCCGCGCTCGATGTCGGGTGGCCAGTGCCAGCGGGTGTCGATCGCGCGGTCGCTCGTGCTGGAGCCGGAGTTCCTGGTGCTGGACGAGTCGGTGTCGGCGCTCGACGTGTCGATCCAGGCGCAGGTGCTGAACCTGTTGCGCGACCTGCAGACCGAGCTCGGCCTGACGTACCTCTTCATCAGCCACGACCTCGCCGTGATCCGGTACATGTCGTCGACCGTGGCCGTGATGCAGCACGGGCGGATCGTGGAGGTCGGCGCGCGCGACGCCCTGTTCGCGAACCCGCAGCACGAGTACACGCGCAGCCTCATGGCCGCGATCCCGGTGGCCGATCCGGTGCTCGAGCGGCGCCGGCGGGCCGAGGCCGCGGCGCTCTGGCAGGCGCAGGGGGCGGTCACCGCGGTCGTCCCGGCCCCCACCGCCGCGGGAGCGCGCGGATGACACCGACGGGACACCACGTCCCGACCCGCCGTCGATAACGAAGGAGTCGTCATGTCCGACACCACCACCGGCACCGAACAGGGTGTGCGCTCGACGGGGCGTCGCGCCCTGATGACCGGGCTCGGCGCCGTCGCGCTCGGTGCGGCCGGGTCCGTCGTCGGCGCGTCGTCCGCGCAGG
>NZ_SSDO01000125.1:0-11629 GCF_004794395.1 Microbacterium sp. K41
CGCGGCCGGAGTCGCGGCGCTCGGCGGGCTCGACGCGGTCGTGTGCTGCGCCGGGGTCTCCGGCCCCGTCGGCACCGCGGTCGAGGACACCGCGCTCGCCGACTGGAACCGCGTGCTCGCCGTCAACGTGACCGGCGCGTTCCTCGTGCTCAAGCACGCCCTGCCGACGCTGAGGGCCGCGCGCTCGGCCTCGGTCGTGCTGCTCGCGAGCGACTCGGCCGTCGTCGCCTCGCCCGGCATGGCGCCGTATTGCGCCTCGAAGGCCGCGCTGGTGCAGTTCGGCCGGGCGCTGTCGGTCGACCTGGCCGGCACCGGGGTGCGGGTCAACGCGGTCGCCCCCTCCGTGGTCGACACCCCGATGAGCCGCGGCGACCTGGGCGCCGATGCCTTCGACGACCCCGCCTTCCCCGTGCAGACCGCCGAGGAGGTGGCGGCGCACGTGACCTACCTGGTGTCGCCGCGCAGCAGGGCGGTCAACGGCACCACCCTGCTGAGCGACTTCGGCTTCACCGCCCGTTCGGGTTTCCCCGCCTGACGCACCCGCGTCCGGCCCCGCGGCGCCCTGCGCGCCAGAACACACAACAGGAGCACACATGGCAACCGTGGTCGGATCGAGCGTCTCCGGACGCGTCGTCGTCATCACCGGAGGCGGCACGGGCATCGGTGCCGCCGTCGCGGAGCGCTTCGCGGCCGAGGGCGCGCACGTGGTCGTGGTCGGCCGTCGTCCCGAACCGCTGCAGGAGGTCGAGCGGGCGGTCGGCGCCCTGCCGATCGTGGCGGATGCGGCCGACACCGCCTCCGCGAAGGCCGCGGTCGCCGAGGTGCTCGCGCGGTTCGGCCGCATCGACGTGCTGGTCGCGAACGCCGGCGGCCACGGTTTCTCGCCCGTCGCCGAGACCGACGACGCGAGCTGGGAGGCCGCGATCCGCGCGAACCTCACGACCGCGTTCACGATGGCCCGCGAGGCCCTGCCGGCGCTCATCGAGGCGAAGGGCCAGGTGGTGGTCGTGTCGTCGCTCGCCGGGCTGTTCGCGGGGCCGTCCGTGGCCGGATACACGGTCGGCAAGCACGCGCTGATCGGCCTCACCCGCACGCTCGCCCGCGACTACGGGCGGCACGGGGTGCGCGTCAACGCCATCTGCCCCGGGTGGGTGCAGACGCCGATGGCGGACGAGGAGATGGACGAGTTCGCGTCGCACGCGGGTCTCGGCTCCCGCGAGGAGGCCTATGCGACGGTCACGGCCGACGTGCCGCTGCGGCGTCCGGCCCGCCCCGCGGAGATCGCCTCGGTCGTGCGGTTCCTCGGCTCGGGGGAGTCGTCGTACATCACCGGTGCCGTGATCGTCGCGGACGGCGGCTCGCACGTGGTCGACGTCCCCACGATCGCGTTCGACCACGCCGGCATGTGACCAGGGGCGCGGCGGCGGGTGCCGTCGCCGCGTCGTCAGCCGATGCGCAGCTCGAAGCCGTCGTCGAGGTGCGTCAGGGTCACGGCGGTGAGGTCGTCGACGTGCACGGTCGGCGCGTGCGCCCCCGCGTGCCGACCCACCCCGACCACGCGCATCCCCGCGGCGAGCCCGGCCTGGATGCCCGCGCCGGAGTCCTCGAACACGACGCACTCGGCCGGAGCGACGCCGAGCATGCGGGCCGCCAGCAGGAACCCCTCGGGGTCGGGCTTCGATGCCGACACGTTCTCCGCGGTCACCGCCAGCTCGGGCACCGTCAGTCCCGCGGCCTGCATCCGGGCGGTCATGAGCGCCACGTTCGCCGAGGTCACGATCGCGTGCGGCACCGTCTCCAGCGCCGCCAGCAGCCGGTCGGCCCCGGCGATGCCGACCACGCCGTCCACGTCGCCGGCCTCGGTGGCGAGCATGATCTCGTTCTCGTGCAGGTTGATCGCGTGGTCGCGCTCGGGCAGCAGGATCGCCATGCTCTGATGGCCCTGGCGTCCGTGCACCACCCGCAGCACCGTCTCGGGGTCGAGCCCGTGCGGCTCCGCCCACGCCAGCCACAGGCGCTCCACCACGGCGGTCGAGTCGACGAGGGTGCCGTCCATGTCGAGCAGGGCGGCGCGGGCGCGGAGGATCTCGGTCATCCGCTCAGGCTAACCCCCGGCAGCCCGTCTCAGCCGCCGAGGTAGGCGCGGTGCAGAAGGGCTGGGTCGTCCTGCAGCGCCTGCGGGCTGCCCTGGAACGACACCCGTCCGCCGGCCACGACCACCGCCTCCTGCGCGAGCCCGAGGGCCAGCTGCGTGAACTGCTCCACGAGCAGCACGCCCACCCCGGACTGCGCGATGGACTGCACGATCGGCATGAGCCGCAGGAACACGACGGGGGCGAGGCCGAGCGACATCTCGTCGATCAGCAGGATCCGCGGTTTCGCGGCGAACGCCCTCGCCAGCACGACCATCTGCTGCTCGCCGCCGGAGAGCAGGGCGGTGGGGGCGTCGATGCGCTTCTCGAGCTCGGGGAACTGGGCGAGCACGGCGTCCACCTCGGCCGGGGTTCGCGCGGTGAGCGAGAGGTTCTCGCGCACGGTCAGCGACGGGAACACGGCCCGCCCCTGCTCGATGTGCACGATGCCGCGGCGGGCCCTGGCCACCCGGGACAGGCGGTCGATGGGGTCGCCGTCGAGCGTGATCGTCCCGGCCGAGTGCGGCGTCACGCCCGACACCGACTCGATCAGGCTGGTCTTGCCCGCGCCGTTGGGGCCGACCAGGGCGAGCACCTCGCCGCCGGACACCCGCAGCGACACGTCGGAGATCACCGGTCCGGCGCCGCGGCTCACCGTGACGCCGTCGAGCACGAGTTCGCTCATGTCAGCAGCTCCGTCTCTCCCATGTACGCCTTCACGACGTCGGGGTTCGCGAGGACCTCGGCCTGCGGACCGCTCGCCAGCACGCGCCCGAAGTCGAGCACCGTGAGGGTCGGGCACACGGAGCGCACGAGGTCGAGGTCGTGTTCGATGATGATGAGCGCCACGCCGTAGCGGGCGGGCAGCTCCCGCAGCCGCGCGGCGAGCGCGAGATGCTCCTCGTGCGACAGCCCGGCGGCGGGCTCGTCGAGGATGAGCAGCCGCGGACGGGCGGCCACGTTCGCCGCGACCTCCACCAGCCGCCGCGTCCCCACGTCCACGCTCGACAGGCGGGAGCGCGCGGGCGGGCAGCCGAAGAACGCCAGCACCTCGTCGATGTCGGCCGCGGCCAGCCGGCGTCGCGCGACGAAGCGCACGTACGCGCCCACCGTGAGCGCGGGCGGCACGCGGTCCTGCTGGAACGTGCGGCGCAGTCCGAGCCGGGCGCGCCGCGTGGGGGAGAGCCCGGCGAGGTCGCGGTCGCCGAGCAGCACCCGGCCGTCGTGCTGCGGCAGGAACCCGCTGATGGCGTCGACGAACGTGGACTTGCCCGCGCCGTTCGGCCCGATGAGACCCATGATCGACGCGGCGGGCACCGTGAACGACACGTCGTCGAGGGCCTTGAGCGCCCCGAACTGCACCGTGAGGCCGTCGACCGTGAGCACGGGCGCGCCGTCGAGGGCCGCCTCGTCGACGGTCGCGGTGGTCGTGGTGGTGATGGCGGCCGCGTCGGCGGCGGCGTCGTCGGGCAGCGCGGTGAGGTCGGCGTTCGCCGTGCGGCGGTCGGCGCGGCGGTAGATCAGGTTGCGGATGCCCTGGCCCAGGTTCGTGCCGCTGGTGAGGGCCTGCACGCCCAGCACGCCGAACACCACGAAGCCCCAGTCCTGCGGCACGCCCCAGCGCTTGAGCAGCTCGGGCACCAGCACCCACAGGAGCCCGCCGAAGATGGCCATGTCGATCAGGTGCGCCCCCGACATGATCGCCAGCACGTACAGCGCGAGCGACTGCAGCGGCGTGAAGCTCGACGCGAACGGCAGCTGCACCTGCCCGGCGAGCAGCCCGCCGGAGATGCCGCCGAGGGCCGCCGAGACCGCGAACGCGGTGAGCTTGGCGGAGCGCACGCTCTGACCGGCCGCGGCGGTGCCGCGCTCGGAGAACGCCACGGCCTTCCAGCTCGCCCCCCAGCGGCCGCGCTGGAGGAAGAACACCCCGAGCGCGCACACCGCGAGCACGATGATGGAGAGGAAGAAGAACTGCCGGTCGTTGGAGAACAGCCCGGGGCGCTCGACCGCGATGCCGTCGGCCGATCCGGGGAACTGGATCTGCACGAGCGTCACGTCGGCGGCGGCCGCGAAGCCCAGCGTGACCACCGCGAGGTTCACCCCGCGCAGGCGCAGCGCCGGCAGCCCGACGAGGATCCCGACGAGGCCAGCCGCGACCCCGCCGCACACGAGCCAGACGAGGAAGCCGCCCGGCGCCTGCATCACGTTCAGCAGCGACACGATCCACGCGCCGACCGCGGCGAACGTGAGCTGGCACAGGGCGATCATGCCGGCAGAGCCGGTCACGATGCCGAGTCCGAGGATCGCGATCGCGGCGGTCACCGCGCTGATCGCGAGGAAGACGAAGTACCCGGGCAGGGCGGCGCTGAGGATCGCGCCGGCGCCGATGCCGAGGGCGGCCACGGCGAACGGCCAGGTGGTACGGAACCAGGGGCGGTCAGCGAGCGGCATCCCACACCTCCTTGCGCTGCGTCCAGAGCAGCAGGACGACGATGAACAGGAACGGGAGGAAGTTGCGCACGAGCGCGACCTCGTCGATCTGGGCGACGAGCCCGCCGAGCACGCCCAGCACCAGGCCGCCGACGACGGCGAGATCGAGACGGCGGAACCCGCCGAGCAGCGCGGCGGCGGCCGCGGGGACGATCAGCATCGACAGGCTGGTGGCGTCGTTGGACTGCGAGGGCGCGACGATGATGATCGCGATCGCGCTGATCACCCCGGTCACGAACCACACCGCGATCGACAGCGGACGCGAGCGGATGCCGAGCAGCTCGGCGGTGGTGGGCCGCTCCGACAGGGCGCGCAGCTGCGCGCCCACCCTGGTCCGCCGCAGGACGACCCGCACGACCACGGCCGTGACGATCGCCATGAGCACGGTCGCGACCGTGACCTGGCTGATCACGACACCCCCGAGGGAGAAGGCGGGACCGGCGATGATGGGCGTGAACGGCTGCGGCTTGTTGCCGAACAGGATGAACGACAGCGAGATGAGCAGCAGCAGCGGGCCCACGGTCATGGCGGAGCGCGTGGTGGTGGAGGCCTCGGAGAGCCAGGTGGCCGCGATGAAGCCGATCGCGGCGGACAGCAGCCCCGCCACCAGCACGCCCAGCACGGAGCCGAGCCAGATGGGCAGCCCGAGCTCGCGCACGAACCAGACGGCCGTGAACGCCCCGAACATGCCGGTCGCGGCCTGCGCGAAGTTCACGACGCGCACGAGCCGCGACATGAGGGTGAGACACACGCCGAGCACGGCGTAGAGGCCGCCGGCGGCGAGACCGGCGATGGCGCCTTGCAGCATCAGGCGTCCTTTCTGGTGAGGGGGAGGGGTGTCCGACGGGCTCGGCGACCGGGCGGGTCGCCGAGCCCGTCGACGCGGGGACTACTCGCCGATGCGCAGCCAGTCGTCCGCGACCTTCTCCCAGGCGTTGGTGCCGGACTTCAGGATGATCGGCCAGCCCGCGGTGTTCTGCGTGCCGAAGGCGTAGGGCGTGCCCACCATCGGATTCTCGATCGGCTCCATGCTCTTCAGGGCCTCCGAGACGCTCTCGCGGGTGATGTCGCCGTCGATGCTCTTGAGCACCTCGATGAAGTACGTCGCCGCGAGGTAGCCGCCCTGGCTGAACGAGGTGAGCGGGATGTCGTTGGCCTCCATCAGCTTCCGCCAGTCGGCGTTGATCTCGTTGTCGTCGGTGAACGGGTAGAACTCCGCGGGGACGTAGATGCCCGCACCGGCGTCGTCGATCGCGTCGGCGAAGTTCTCGCTGTACACGCTGGTGAGGTACAGCCAGGTCACGTCGTCCCAGCCCTGGGCGTTGGCGGCCTTGACCTGCCCGATCGCGTCGGGCTCGACCGGGTTGATCGCGAGGGCCTTGCAGCCCTGGTCGCGCGCCTTGACGATGTAGGGCGTGTAGTCGGACGCGCCGTACGGCACGGTGTCGTCGATGTACTTCGGCTCCTTGCCGGTGATCTCGGTCCACTTGTCGATGGCCGCCTGATACGTGGGGCGAGTGGATCCGGCGATCTCCAGCAGGATGCAGATGTCGTCCAGGCCGAGCACCTCGGAGCCGTACTGCAGCGTGAGGGTCATGTCGTTGAACGGCCCGACGTTGGCGGGCGAGATGTTGTCGCTGTCGAAGCAGCCGGTGTCGACGCCGATGCCCGGCAGAGACAGGATGCCCTCCTGCTCGTAGTACTTGGCGTTGATCTCGCACTCGATCAGGCTCGCGGAGCCGACCAGCGCGACGGCTCCGTCGCTGCCGACGATCTCGCGCGCCGAGGCGGTTGCCGTGGCCGGGTCGCCCTTGTCGTCGAGCATCTTGTAGTCGATCTTCCGGCCGTCGAGCCCGCCGTCGTCGTTGAACGCGTCGAAGACGGCCGCGGCCGCCTGCGAGGCCTCGGGGAACGTCGCCGGGCCGCTGATCGTGTTCACGGATCCGACGACGATGGGGGCGCCGTCGCCCCCGCCTGCGCCGTCCCCGCCGGCGCAGCCGGCGAGAGCGAGGGCGGCCACGGCGAGGACTGCCGCGGTGCCGGTTGCTCGTCTGTTCATGTGCTTCCTGCCTCTCGTGTTCGGTGGTGCTGTGTCGCGTTCGTGGGTGGTCAGTCGCGCAGCGCGCGGTTCACGAGCTCGGTGTCGGTGAACTGCTCGAAGGCGACGATCTCGCCGCCCGCCACCCGCCAGACGTGGGCGACGCGGGCGGCGAAGAAGCGCCCGGTGCGCTTGTAGGTGCCGGAGTAGGTGCCGATCCCCACCACGACGTCGCCGCCGTCGACCACCTCGTCGATCGCGACGGTGTAGTCGTCCCACTCCTCCTGGATGCGGCCGAACACGTTCTCGGCCACCGCCTCCGGGCCGATGTAGGTGCCGGCGTAGGGGAAGCCGGCGGCCTCCGTCCACTCGATGTCGGCGGCGAACGGGGCCAGCATGCCGTCGAGGTCGCCGCGGTCGTTGGCGGCGTAGTGCTCGCGCACCAGGTCTGCATCGCTCATCGGGGTCTCCTCGGGTCAGACGGGCTGCACGTCGGGGTAGGCGACGGCGCCCAGCGGGTAGATGTGGCCGCCGGCGCGGGAGTGCTCCGACTCGCCGTCGCCGTTGAGGCCCAGGAAGATGCCCGTGGTCATCAGCTGATAGCCGAGGTCGTGCAGCCACACGCTCGCGACCGCGATGCGGAACTCGCGGAAGCAGAACAGGTACAGGCCGTCGGCGAACTTCCACACGGTCGACAGGTCCATGTCGCCGTGGCCGCGCTGCACACCCTCCAGGCACTGCCAGGCGTAGCGCTGGCTCGACACGTACACGTGCTCGTACAGGTGGTGCGGGCTGTAGCGGTAGACGTTGCGCTTGCCGATCAGGTCGCGGCTGGGGCCCGGCACCTCACCCGTCGCCTCGCCCCCGTCGATCGTCGCGGCCCAGAAGTCCTGCCCGACCTGGGGCGTGCCCTCCACGGCCTCCGCGGCGATGCGGGAGCGGACGACGGTCGCGCGACGGGTCGAGGTGCAGAACACGATCGTGAGGGCTTCGCGCTCGCGGCTGGTGAGCGGCAGGTTGACGAACACGACGTCGTCGCGCACGCGGACCGCGTCGTACGGGTCGCGGCCCGAGGCGCCGAGGCCGTCCCAGTGCGCCGACTCCTCGTCGAAGCGGAGCGCGAGGCTGCCGCCGTCGTCGAGGGTGAGCGTGAACGCGGTGCCGGCGAGTCCGGTGTTCGGCAGCCGGTACGTGTCGATGCCGGCGGCGAACTCGTCGTAGGTGCGCCACTCGTCCAGCGCGGGGTCGGCGGTGATGTCGGTCATGGGGGTCCTGACGTCGCACGCGGCGGGGCCTCCTCGCCCCGGGCACCGCGTCATCGCGGTGCGCTTGCCTCATGCTCGATCCGGGCCCGGCAGCCGCTCAAGCGCGCGCTCCCCATCGCGCGCCGAGAGTCAACCGGCGTGCCCTCCCGGGCAAGTCCGGTGCGGTGCGTCCCGGGGTGCGCGGTGCGGGGTGCGGGGTGCGGAGTGCGGGGTGGAAAAGGGGCCGGGGGTGGGGGCGGGAGGCGCGTTTGTGATCCCGGATGCGGCGGGTGCGGGGCGTCCGCGGGGCCCGGGGTGGGAAACGGGCCGGGGGTGGGGGTGGGAGGCGCGTTTGTGATCCCGCACCGCGGGCCAGCGGACGGGGTCAGTGGGCGGTGCGGTACTCGCTGGGGGAGATGCCGTAGGCGGTCTTGAACGCGCGGCTGAAGTGCGCGGCGTCGACGAAGCCCCAGCGGGCGGCGATCGCGGCGACGGGGCGGTCGGCGAGCATCGGGTCGAGCAGGTCGCGGCGGCACTGCTCCAGGCGGCGCGTGCGGATCCAGGTGGAGACCGTGACACCCTGCTCCTGGAACAGCCCGTGCAGGTGCCGCGTCGAGATGAAGTGCGCGGCGGCGATGGTCGCCGGGCCCAGATCGGTCGAGGCGAGGTTCCGGTCGATGTGCGAGCGGATGCGCTGCATGAGGGCCCGGTGCGGATCGGCCGAGGCCTGATCGAGCCCGAGCTCGCGCGTGAAGACGGTCGTGACCAGGTCGAGCGCGCTGTGCGCGAGGCGGGCGCCGGTCGTGCCGGCGAGCTGGTCGAGGTTGCCCGCGAGCTGCGTGAGGTACGGCACGACCATGCCGCCCAGCCCCTCCTGCCCCGAGATGCGCACGGCCGTGAGCTGCCCGATCATGTCGGCGGGGAGGCTGATGAGGTGCTTCGGGAACATCACCACCATGGTGCGGAAGTCCTGGTCGAACACGAGCGAGTACGGGCGGTCGGTGTCGTACACGGCCAGGTCGCCGGCCTGCAGCACGGCCTCCCGGTCGTCCTGGATGAGCAGCCCGGTGCCGGCGAGCATGAGGCTCACCTTGAAGTACGAGCGGTCACCGCGGGCGATCAGCTCCGACGTGCGCTCGACCACGTGGGAGGTGGCACGGATGTCGTTCACGTGCACCTCGTCGACCGAGGCGCCGCGGATCACGCCGCGGAACTGGTCGGCACCCGCGGTGGTGACCTGGAGGGGGACGAAGGACTCCGAGACGGCGGCGCGGAAGTCGCTGATGTTGCGCGCGACCAGAGTCGACACCGATTCGGCGGGGGCGGCGAGTGCACCGTTCATGACTGATCACCTCGGGCTGGTGGAACGACGACGTTGTATACGATCCGTTCCGCGATGGTATCACCGGGACCGCGCGAAGGGGATGCCTTCTAGGATGTGGACCGTGAGTGACGGGGCGATGAGGATGCTCGCGGATCGAGTCCTGCGGGTGCTGCGCCAGGTGCGCGGACCGGGCACACCGGAAGCGGTGTACGAGGCGACGGCCCTCATCGTGGGCGCGGCGTTCCTGGTGCTCGGGTTCGTCGTGGCGCTGCCGGTGTTCTGGGGCCATCAGCTGTCGATCAGCGGCACCGGGTCGATCGGCGTGTTCGCGGCGTACGGAGGCGCGGCCACCGCGGCGCTCGCCTTCGCTCTGGGGCGCCTGGCGGTGCGGCCAGAGCAGCCCGACCCCACCGCCGTGCGCGACGGCTTCAGCGTGCCGGGCGACCGGCTGCGCTGGTACGACCTGCTCGCGATCGCCTTCGCCCACGCCGCGATCGCCTACCTGGGCTGGCTGGGCATCGCGGAACTGCTGGAGCGCAGCTTCGTGGATGCCCCGGTGTTCCCGTTCCCCGGCGCGATCCTGATGGCGGTGGCCTTCGCGCTGACCGCGTACGTGTCGTTCCTCAGCGCGGTGGCCCTCACGCCGATGGTGCTGTCGCTCGTGCTGGCGGTGTTCCTCGTGGTCGGGGCGTTCGCGAGCATGCTGGCGTCGAGCGACGTGCACTGGTGGCGCGACAACCTGTCGGCGCTCGGGATGAGCAGCAACAGCGCCTCGGTCGCGTTCAACGCGACGCTGGTGATCGCGGGGGTGATGGTCACGACGATCGCGCGGTATGCCACGGCCGGTCTGCCCGCCGACGATCAGGCCGAGCGGCGCGGACGCCTCGTGGTGCGCGGCGGCCTGATCCTGATGGGCATCTTCCTCGCGTGCGTCGGGCTCTTCCCGGTGGACGAGTTCTTCCTGCTGCACAACACGGTC
The DNA here is from genome assembly GCF_004794395.1 of Microbacterium sp. K41. Lineage (NCBI taxonomy): Bacteria > Bacillati > Actinomycetota > Actinomycetes > Micrococcales > Microbacteriaceae > Microbacterium > Microbacterium sp. K41. The sequence goes on from NZ_SSDO01000125.1 coordinate 10,211, forward strand.
GCGACCGGCATGGCCGTGGTGTTCGCCGTGGTCGTGGTCGGGCTGCCGTGGTTTCTGCCCGCCATCCCGCGGGTGTTCGTCGGGCTCGGCTGGGCGTACGTGCTGGTGATCGTGCTGCTCGGCGCGTTCTTCGCGGTGGGGTACTACAACCTCACGGCCGTGGAGCTGATCGCGGCGGTGCTGATCTTCAGCTGGATCATCGTGTTCCTGCGCACGGCGGGCTCGATCGGACGCGGCTGAGGTGCGACGGCGCGATCAGTCGCGCAGGGCGTGCGTGGCCTGGCGGGTGCGGCGCAGGGCGTCGACGGTCTCGGCGTAGCGCCGCTTGGCCACGCCGATGAACAGGCAGTCGACCAGGGTGAGCTGCGCGATGCGGCTGACCATGGCTCCGGCGCGGAAGGCCGACTCCCGCACCTCGGTGAACAGCGCGTGATCGGCGGCGTGCGCGAGCGGGGAGTCCTTGGCCGAGGTGACGGCGACGGTCGCGGCGCCGTTCGCGCGCGCCGTCTCCAGGAACCGCACGGTCTCGATCGTCGACCCCGCGTGCGAGAAGCCGATCGCGACGGTGGGGGCCGCGTGCAGCACGGTCGCCGCGACGGCCTCGTGCGGGTCGGCGAGCACGTGCGCGTTGCGGCCGACGCGCAGCAGCTTGTGCGCGAGGTCCTCCGCCACGAACTGGCTCGCGCCGATGCCGTACAGCAGGATGCGGTCGGCGCCGTCGATCGCGTCGATGGCGGCCTCGAGCACGTCGAAGTCGAGCTGGGCGACGGTCTCCTCGATGGCCAGGAGCTCCAGCGCCGCGAGCTTCGACACCGCCTCCTGCAGCGTGTCCTCGTCGGAGATCTCCGAGCCGAAGGCGCCGCGGGCCGAGAACTGCGCGGCCTCTTTGCCGAGCTCGGTCGCGAGGGCCATGCGCAGCGGGGCGTAGCCGCTGAAGCCGATGGCGCGGCAGAACCGCACGACGGAGGCGACCGAGGTCTGGCACTCCTCGGCGAGCTCGTTGATGGTCTTGTCGATCACGATCGAGGGGTTCTCGCGGACCACGGTCGCGATGCGGGCGAGCGAGGGCGGCAGCGTCGATGCGGCCGCTTCGATCGTCGACTGGATGCTCAATCGGTCCTCCGGGGATGTGGGATTCTCAAGTATGTCGTGACGGGGGTCGTGACAAGAATGGTAAATTCTTTTCAGTGAGTCTACTTCGCATGTAGTCTCTTTTCGTTACTTCCACCGCGTCCCCGAGGAGAGCCGATGAGCGCCCCGCCGACCGCCACCGTCGATCTCGGCAAGTCCCGCTGCCGCGTCGTCGTGCACGCGGAACCGCGCGTGGAGCGCTCGGGCCTCGGCGCCCCGGGTCTGGCGTCCGCCGGCGGCGTGACCGCGGCCCTCGACGCCATCCTCCCGCTGCTCGACGGGCTCCCG
>NZ_SSDO01000126.1:0-1020 GCF_004794395.1 Microbacterium sp. K41
GACCGCCTCGACGGCGCCGCCCGGGATCAGCTCGCGGCCCGACTGCGCGACACCGCGGCCCGCCGCCCCCTCGCCGTGTTCGCCACCGCGGTCGACGCGACCGCGGCGCGCTCCCTCCTCGCGGACGCCGGATGGTCGTCCGCCGACACCCTGGACCTCCGCGACCCGCACCGGGCCGCCGCCGACACCACCGAGGTGACCGCATGACCCTCCCCCTCGAGCGCGCGCGCTCCCGCAAGCCCATCACGTGGCTGACGATCCTCGGCGTGCTGCTGCTGCCCGCCGCGATCGGCGGCATCCTCATGGCCGCGCTGTACAACCCCACGGAGCGGCTGGAGTCGATGACCGCCGCGATCGTGAACCTCGACGAGCCGGTCGAGATCGACGGGCAGGTCACCCCGCTCGGACGACAGCTCGCCTCCGGGCTGGTCGAGGGCTCCGACGACCTCGACTCGAACCTCACGTGGGTCATCTCGAACGAGGAGGATGCCGCCGACGGGCTCGCGGACGGCTCGTACCAGGCCGTCATCACGATCCCCGAGGACTTCTCGGCCGCCGCGACCTCGGGCGGGCAGGCCGTGGCGGACGGCGGCGGCGACGCGGAGCAGGCGACGATCCGCGTCACCACCCCCGACGACGGTCTCGTCGCCGACGACCTCATCACGAGCCAGATCGCGAACGTCGCCGCGTCGACCCTCGGCACCATGCTGTCGGAGGCCACCACCGAGAACATCCTCGTGGGCTTCACCACGATCGGCGACCAGATCGGCGACGCTGCCGACGGTGCACTCCAGCTCGCGACCGGCGCCCGCGACGCCGCCACCGGGGCGGCGGAGATCCCCGACGGCGCGACACAGCTCGCCTCCGGCGCTGCACAGCTCGGCACCGGCGCCTCCTCGCTCGCGTCGGGGCTCGACACGATCGCGGGCAAGACGCGCGAGGCCGCGGCCGGCGCGGGGCAGATCGGCAGCGGACTCACCGCGGGTGCCGCGCAGCTCCAGGCCAGTGTCGCCCCGACGC
>NZ_SSDO01000127.1:0-4754 GCF_004794395.1 Microbacterium sp. K41
CGCGCGGTCGCGGCACCGGAGCTGCACGACGGGGTGTCGGCGGCGATGTCGACGGGGGAGGGGCACCGGGAGCGCGCGGTCGCGGCGTTCTCCCGCTGGCTCGTGGCGAACGCGCCGGCGGACGACGACGATGCCCGAGGCGCGAACGCCGTGTTCGACGCCCTGTTCGGCGACGGGGCGGCGCTGACCCCCGAGGAGGCCGCGACGCGCCTGGCGGTGTCGGTGCGCACCCTGCAGCGCCTCACCCGACGGCACGTGGGGCTGTCGCCCGCGGCCATGATCCGTCGCCGACGGTTGCAGGAGGCCGCGCAGCGCGTGCGCGATGAGCCCGCGGTCGACCTGGCGTCGCTCGCGGCCGAGCTCGGGTACGCCGACCACGCGCATCTGACCCGGGACTTCCGGGCCGTGCTGGGCATCGCTCCGCGGGGCTACCGTTCCGCGCTGCGGGAGTGATCGGCGCGCCGTTCGAGCCGCAGCCGCACGAGTCGATAGGCCACCCCGGCGACGACCCCGGCCGTTCCGATGAGAGACGCCGCCACGGGCAGCGTGTTCACGAGCACCAGGCAGCCGAGCGCGCCGACCACCTGGAGCGCGCGCGGCGACCGTCGGGCGGCACCGCGCTGACGGAAGGCCGCGGCATTGGCGATCAGGTAGTAGAGCAGCACCCCGAACGAGGAGAAGCCGATCGCGGTGCGCAGGTCGGCCGTCAGCACCAGCGCGATCACGAGCGCCGCGAGCACGAGTTCCGCGCGCTGGGGCACCTGATGCCGGGCGTCGATGCGGGACAGGAACCGCGGCAGGTCGCCCTCCCTGGCCATCGCGAGCACCGTGCGTCCGATGCCGGTGAGCAGCGCCAGTAGTGCCCCGAGGGACGCGGCCGCCGCGGCGATCCGCACCAGGGGCGTCGCCCACGACCAGCCGGCGGCGACGAGCACGTCCGCCAGCGGCGCGGTCGCGCCCTGCACCTCGGCGCCGAGCACCAGCACCACGGTGAGGCCGACCAGCGCATAGACGACCACGGCGCCGCCGAGGGCCAGGGCGATCGCGCGGGGGATCGTGCGCGCGGGGTCGGTGACCTCCTCGCCCATCGTCGCGATCCGGGCGTAGCCGGCGAGTGCGAAGAACAGCAGCCCGGCTCCCTGGAGCACGCCGTACGCGGTCGCGTCGGGCAGCGGGGCGGGGGTCGAGGTGGGAGCGGCGCCGAGCCCGAGGATCACCACGACCGCGAGGCCGAGCAGGGAGCAGGCGACGAGGATCCGGGTCAGCAGCGCGGTGCGGGTGACGCCGAAGCAGTTGACGACCGCGAGCGCCGCGACGGCGAGCACCGCGACCGGCGTCTGCCAGGCGGGCGGGACGGCGTAGGCGGCGAACGTCATCGCCATGGCCGCGCAGCTCGCGATCTTGCCGATCACGAAGCTCCAGCCGGCGACGAAGCCCCACCACGGGCCGATCTCGGCGCGCGCGTAGGCGTACGTGCCGCCCGCGACCGGGTGGACGGCGGCGAGCTGTGCCGACGCGGTGGCGTTGCAGTAGGCCACGACGGCGGCGATCGCGAGGGCGATCAGGATGCCGCTGCCCGCGACGCCGATGGCCGGGGCCCACACGGCGAACACGCCGGCGCCGATCATCGAGCCGAGGCCGATCGCGACGGCGTCGGCGAGGGTCAGGCGTCGGGCGAGGGGCACGCGGCCATCGTCCCACGTGCCGGTGAACGGCCGGTGTCGCGTCAGCGGCGGGCGGCGGTGACGCGCTTCTTCTCGCGGATGTACACCTGGCGCCGCACCCTCGCCACGGTGTCGCCGTCGCGGTCGGTGATCACGGTCTCGAACCACTCGAGCACCTTGCCGCCGCCGTGGGCGCGCTGCCGCAGCTCCTCCGCCTTCTCCCGCGGCACCGAGAACTCGGCCGTGAGCACGCCGCGTCCCGGCTTGAGGAACTCGATCTCGCCGCGGGTGTCCCACACCACGTAGTCGCGCCCGAGCTGGTGCATCACGAGCATGAAGAAGTACGGGTCGGTCATGGCCGACATGGAGCCGCCGAACGCCGTCTTGACGTAGTTGCGGGTGAAGACGTTGACGTGCAGCTCGACGGTCGCGTGGGTCCAGTCCTCGCTGAACCGGCGCACGCGGATGCCGCTGAACAGGTTCGGGATCCACAGGCTCATGCCGACCGCGAGGCGGCGGGGGGTGATGCGCATGAGGTCAGTGTGGAGGATGCGGCGGCGACCGGCGAAGACGTCTGGAGGGTTGGCACAGTTGTTCTATTTGACATAGAATAAGTAGCGATAGGAGGTCGCCATGCTGATCCGCGTCGACGTCGACAGTCCGCACGCGCTGTACGACCAGGTCGCCGCGTCCATCCGGGCCGACATCCTGGCGGGCGCGCTCACCCCGGGCGACCGGCTGCCCGCGGCGCGCGACGTCGCGACTGCGCTCGACATCAACCAGCACACGGTGCTGCACGCCTACCAGCGGCTGCGCGACGAGGGTCTCGTCGACCTCCGGCGCGGCAGGGGCGCGGTGATCGCGGCCTCCGCGGCCCCGCTGGTCGAGCTCGCGCACGAGATCGACGGACTCGTCCGTCGTGCCGCCGCGGTGGGGGTCTCCGCCGAGACGCTCGCCGGCATCGTCCGCACCCACCGCGCTCCCGTCGACGACCGGAGCGCCCGCGCCGCACAGCGGACCACACCGCGCACCACACCGCGCACCACACCGCGCACCACAGAGGAGGATCCGCCATGACGACCCACGACCTCACCCGCACGCCGCCCGCGCTGCTGCGGCGGGCGCGCCTCCTCTTCGTCCTGGTAGCGGTCGCCGCACCCGTGGTCATCACGGCCATCGCCGCCGCGGTGCTGCTGTCCTGGCTGCCCTCGCTCCCCGGCACCGTCGCGGTGCACTGGGGTCTCGACGGCGCCGACCGCTTCGGTGCCCCGATCGTCTACCTCTGGCTGCTCCTCGGCGTCGGGCTCGGCCTCCCGCTCCTGATGGCCGCGACCACGCTCGCCGCGGTGGCTGCGCACTGGGGCGGAGCCGCCCGGCTGATGGGTGCGCTCGCGGCCGGCATGTCCGGGTTCGCGGCGGTGCTGAGCCTCGGGTCGCTGTGGATCCAGCGCGACCTCGCGTCGACCGCCGAGGTCCCGGGCGTCGGCGTCGTGACGGCGCTCGCGTTCGCCGCTCTCCTCGTCACCGGAGGTGTCGCCTGGCTCATTCAGCCCAGGGTGAGGCCCGAGCCCGGGCGCACGCTCGAGCCGCGGCACGTCGTGCGGGTGGCCGACGGGGAACGGGTGGTCTGGGTGGGCACCACGACCATGCCCCGCGGGGCCCTGGCCTTCCTTCTGGTCGTCCTCCTCGGGCTGATCGCGCTGGCGGTGTGGATGCTCGCGGGCGGCATCACCGGGGCGTGGATCGCGGTCCTGGTGACCGTGGTGGTGGCGTTTGCCGTGGCCGCGACGGCGTCGTTCCGGGTCCGTGTGACACCCGAGGGCCTCACGGCGCAGGCTCCGCTCGGCTGGCCGCGTCAGCGCATCCCGGTCGACCGCATCGTGTCCGCGCGAGCCGTGACCGTCTCGCCGTTCGGGGAGTTCGGCGGATGGGGGTGGCGCTTCTCGCCGGACGGCCGCAGCGGCATCGTGATGCGACAGGGCTCCGCGATCGAGGTGGCGCGCCGCGACCACGGACCGTTCATCGTGACGATCGACGGGGCGGAGGAGGCCGCGGCACTGCTGCAGGCCTACGTCGATCGGGCCGCCGCGCGGACGGACCACGGGGGAGGGCCCGACGGGGCGACCGAGAGGAGTGGACGATGACCGTCGACGACACGACGCGCGACGCGGAGGGAGCCGTGACGCGCGTGCCGTGGGCCGCGGTGCTCGTGTTCATCGCGACAGCCTGCGGGCTCGCCTGGCTGGTCGCCCTGCCGCTCTGGCTGGGTGCGGGGCTCGCTGAGCCGATCTCGACGCTCCTGCTGCCGGCCATGATGCTGACGCCCGCCCTCGCGACGCTGCTCGTGGTGTTCGTGATGCGGGTGCCCAGGCCGGGTGCGCGCCTGGGCTTCCTGGGGCTCTGGCCGCTGCGCCCGGCGAAGCGCGTCGTGTGGCTCCTGGTCGCGGCGTGGCTGATCCCCCCGCTGCTGGTGGCGCTCGGCATCCTGGTCTCCGCCGCCCTCGGCTGGGTGCGGCTCGACCCGACGTCCGGGGCGTTCGCGGCCGAGCTGGCACGGGCGCTCCCCGCCGGCACGCCGATGCCGCCGGTCGAGGTCGTGGTGTTCGCGCAGCTCGCGATGATCCCGCTCGGCGCGCTGGTCAACGCGGGGTTCGCGTTCGGTGAGGAACTGGGGTGGCGCGGGTGGCTGCTGCCCGCCCTGCGTCCGCTGGGCACCTGGCCGGCACTGCTGCTCAGCGGTGTCATCTGGGGTCTCTGGCACAGTCCGGTGATCCTGCTCGGCTACAACTTCGGTCGCACCGACGTCACCGGCGTGCTGTTCATGGTCGGCGGGTGCGTCGCGTGGGGTGTGCTGTTCGGCTGGCTGCGCCTGCGCTCCGGGTCGGTGTGGCCGGCGGTCGTCGCGCACGGTTCGCTGAACGCCGCGGCCGGGATGGTGGTGCTGTTCGCCGCGACACAGCCCGACCTCGCGCTGGCGGGACCGCTGGGTGTCGCGGCCTGGCTGGTCGCGGCGGTGGTGATCCTCGTGCTGCTGCTGACCGGGCAGTTCCGGGTGCAGCCGCCGCTCGCGCCGCGGCGAGCCGGAGCAGC
>NZ_SSDO01000128.1:0-4305 GCF_004794395.1 Microbacterium sp. K41
ACCGCACCCGCGGCCGGCGGCACCACCACCGGTGAGGACGGCATCCTCGGTGGCACCCAGCTGGGTCTGCCCGTGACGCTTCCGATCACGATCGGCGGCAACGCCATCTCGGTCGTGGGCGAGAGCACCGTGACCGGCCCGGGCACCACGCCCGGAACCGACCCCGGAACCGACCCCGGTACCGACCCGGGCACGGACCCGGGCACGGACCCCGGAACCGACCCGGGCACGGACCCCGGAACCACCCCCGGAACGAACCCCGGCACCACTCCGGGCGCGTCCGGGATGGCCTGGGCGTCGGGCGCAGCCGTCTCCGGTGAGGCCACCGGTCTCGCCATGACCGGCGGTGCACCGTCGCCCGCGCTGTGGGCGATCGCCGCCCTGCTGCTTCTGGGAGGTGCGGGCCTGCTGCGCCGTCGCACGGCGTAGGCGCTGAGCCCCGGCGGCGCCGGTGTCCTCGGGGGAGGAGACACGGCTCCGCCGGTGCGCGGCAGCGTCCGCTCGTGCGGTGCGTCCCCCGCACTTCCTCTGCCGAGCGCGACGGCCGCGCGACACGCGGATGCCCCGTGGCGAACCGCCACGGGGCATCCGTTCACGCCTGCGCTCAGGCCGTCAGCGCGGGTGTCGCCCGCCTCAGAGGATGTCGTCGACCTCGCCGTGCGGGATGATCGCCGCCCGGTAGCGCTCCACGAGCTCGCGCCAGCCGAAGCCCTCCGTGTACTCGTGCTCGTACACCGCCTCCGTGAAGTGCCACAGCAGGTACGGATGCGCCCCGAGCCCGTACAGCGCCCCGTAGTCGCGCGCGATGAAGGCCGCCCGCTCCTGCGGCGTCAGCTCCCGGTCGTCGGCGACCGCATCCGGCCCGGCGCCGCCCGCCAGCCACCGGTCGACGAAGCCCTCGGTATCGGCGACGTACGCGTTCACGTTGGCCGTGCTCATCTCGACCGCCCGCATGAACTTGCCGATCATGTACCTGCTCACGATGCAGACCTCCACAGGAAGAACGGGCTCGAGGCGAAACGCGACGTGGTGGCCTCCGCCAGCTCGGCCGGGCGGCCCTGCATCGCGGCGAGGGCCGTGACGATGTTCACATACTGGTAGGTGACGTTGCCCGCCGCCATGATGCGGTCGAACCGGCAGCCGGCGATCGCGGCGTCGAGGTCGCCGTCGCGCATCCACCCGACCGCCTCGGCGTCGAACGCGGGGTCGGGCGAGCCGTTGAACGTGCGCGGCCCTCCGACGTCGGTAGCCATGTGGCCCGAGGTGAGCAGCGCCACCCTGGCCCCGCCGTCCCACGACTCGACCGCGGCGCGCAGGTGATGTCCGAGCGCGGCGAACCGCGCGGCCGAGGGCAGCGGCGGCAGGATGGCATTCGCGTGGATGGGCACGATCGGCAGGTCGAGCTCGGGCCGCACGTACTGCAGCGGGAGCACGAAGCTGTGGTCGAGCCGCCACTCGTGCGACACCGAGAAGTCGATCGCCTCGGGCAGCACCTCGCGTCCGGCGATCTGCGCCGCGAGCTCGGGATGCCCGGTCAGCTCGGCGTACTCCATGCCGAACGTGCGCACCTCGTTCTCGTACGTGCCGTGGTACGACGCGGCTTTGCCGACGATGAACGCGGGCGAGTTGTCGGCGAAGAACTGCCGCACGTGGTCGGTGCCGAGCACGATCAGCACGTCGACCTCGGCCTCGGCGATCGCCTCACGGATGCGCCGGAAGTTCGCCTCCACCGCGACCAGGTCGGGCGGATACGGCTCCCGCATCGCGCGCCACAGCAGCGGGTTGTGCGGGGTCGCCGCCGCCAGCACCAGTTCAGCCACGGTCGGCTCCCTTCTCCGCGGTCACAGCCGGAACAGCTTCCGCGCGTTGTCGATCAGGATCTTGCGGCGCGACTCCTCCTTGAAGCCGAGCTCGTCGAACTCCGCCATCCACCGGTCCGCGGTCATCACGGGCCAGTCCGAGCCGAACAGCACCCGGTCGGAGATGAGCGAGTCCGCGTAGCGCACCACCTCGGGCGGCAGGTACTTCGGAGCCCAGCCGGAGAGGTCGAGGTACACGTTCGATTTGTGCCACACCATCGCCAGGTTCTCCAGGTGCCACGGCCACGCCGGGTGCGCGCTGATGATGTTCAGCTCGGGGAACTCGGCCGCGACGTCGTCGATGTAGGGCACGGGGCGGGCGTTCTCCAGCCGGTACCCTCCGCCGCCCGGGGTACCGGCGCCCGCACCGGGGAACCCGGAGTGGAACATGACCACCAGCCCGAGCTCGGCGCAGGTCTCCCAGATCGGCCAGAACCGACGGTCGTTCGCCAGGAACCTCTGCCGCGACGGGTTCAGCTCGCCCACGCCCTTGATGCCGTACTCGTCGTGCATGCGGCGGATCTCGGCGATCGCCGCCTCGCCCTTCCACGGGTCGATGCCCGCGAAGGCCAGGAACACGTCGGGGTGGTCTCGCTGCGCCCGGCCCAGCAGGTCGTTGGGGGCGCCCTTGATCCCGCTCGTCGTCTCCGAGTCGGAGTTGACGATCACGGCCATCATCCTGCGGTCGCGGTACTGGTCGGCCTGCTCGGCGAACGACACGACCGGCCGCTCCCGCCCGAAGTGCGCGGCCATCTGCGTGTGCCGCGTACCCATCGCCGCGATGAACTCCTCGGTCTGCGGGTGGGTGTGCACGTCGATCGCCACCAGGTCGTCGATGCCGGGCATCAGGCCGCTCCTTCGTTCAGGGTTCCGGCCGCGATGCGCAGGCCGGTCAGCTCCTCGGTGTCGGCCCCGAGCGCGGGCGCATAGACCAGCTCGGGCCGGCCGCTGCGGTGGAACCGGGTGCTCGGCACCGGCACGCGCATCGCGCCGCCCGGTCCCGCGATCTCCTCCACCAGGCCCATGCTCGCGATCTGCGGGTCGTCGAACAGGTCGCCCATCGTGTTGAGCGGGCCGTGCGGGATGTCGTGCGCGGCCAGGCGCTCCAGCCACTCGGCGCGCGGACGGGTGGCGGCGATCTCCTTGAGCACCGCGTCGAGCTCGTCGTAGTTCCGCACGCGCCCCTCCCTGGTCGCGAACCGGGGGTCGTCGGCGAGGTCGGGCCGCTCCAGCACGTCGAGCAGCCCGGTCCAGAACTTCTCCGGGACCGACATGTGGATCACGAACGCCTTGCCGTCGGAACCGCGGCACGCGTACGCCTGGGCGCGACGCGGACGCGAGTCCGGCGACGACACCTGCCCTGTCTCCAGGAACGCCGAGGCGGACTCGGTGAGGAAGTCGAGCAGCGCACCCACCATCGACACCTCGACGTGCTCGCCCTCCCCGCTCACGTCGCGCGCGTGGAGGGCCGCGAGCACCGCCTGCACCGCCGACATCCCCGACAGCAGATCGGAGAACGCCGGGCCCAGCGGGCGGATCGTGTCGGCGGGGACGACCTGGCTGTACATGCCCCCGGTCGCGGAGATCACCGTGTCGTAGGCGGGACGCTTCGCCGAGGGTCCCGTGGGGCCGAAGCCGGTGATGGAACAGGTGATGACGCGCGGGTTGTGCGCGTGCAGGGCCTCCGGACCGAAGCCGAGCCGCTCGGCCACCCCGGGGCGGAAGTTGTCGAGCACGATGTCGGCCTCCGCGACCAGGGCGAACAGCGCCGCCAGCCCCTGCGGACTCTTGAGGTCGAGCACCACCCCGCGCTTGCCCCGGTTGTACGCGGCGAACTGCGGGCTCATGGTCGCTCGACCCTCCCACCGGCGCATCGGGTCGCCCTCCGGCGACTCGACCTTGATCACCTCGGCACCGAGGTCGGCCAGGAGCTTCGCCGCGAAGGGACCGGAGATGTACTGGCCCAGCTCGACCACCCGGATCCCGGCGAGCGCCCCGGCGCCCGGCAGTGCAGTACTCGTCACGTCTGGTCTCCTCTTCGATACCCGTGGTCAGTGCACATCCACGATCACCTTCCCGTCGCCGGCGCGGGGGAAGTCGCGGTAGGCCGTGGCGATGTCGTCGAGCGCGTACCGGGCGCCCGCGAGCGGCGGCAGCACTCCGGCGGCGGCGAGCGCGAGGGCCTCCGCCACGTCGTCGTACCGGGCGCTCGCGGCACCCGCGAGGCGCTTGCGGCGCAGGTAGAAGTCGCGCGCATCGATCCGCAGGTCGGGGTCGACCGAGGCCGAGCAGAACACGGCCCGTCCACCCCAGCCGAGCGCAGCGACCCCGGCGCTCAGCGTGGGGCCGTGGCCGGAGACGTCGAGCACCACGTCGAAGCCGTCCTCCGCGGCGAGGGCGGCCGTGAGGGCGGCGGGATCGGGCGCGTGCAGGAGCCGCTCGTCGC
>NZ_SSDO01000129.1:0-21552 GCF_004794395.1 Microbacterium sp. K41
CCGCTCCTCGTCCGGCACGAGCCCCGCCGCGGCGCGCCACGCCGCGCGTGCGACCTCGGGGTCGTCGTCGCGCAGCAGCTCGGTCGACACCGCGGGCCAGGCACGACGGTCGCCGATCTTCGACAGCGTGTGCAGGGCCTGGCTCCTGGCCTGCGCCACGGGTGACCGCAGCTCCGGCAGGAGGCGGTCCACGGTCGGCTCAGCGTCGTGTCGGGTGAGTGCCCACGTGAGCATCTCGCGCACGAAGAAGTCGGGCTCCACCGCGCTCTGCTCGACGAGCACGTCGATGTAGCAGGGGTTCGGCATGGTGCCGGCAGTGAGAGCGGCCTGCAGGCGCGCCGAGGACGCGGTCGACTGCAGGGCAGCGCGCAGTCTCGACGCCGGGTCGAGGGGATGCTGTTCGGTCATGGTTGCCTCCGCCGTCCATTCCACACCTTGTCACGATGACAGGGTCAAGCGCTGCCCGGTCGACGGCGCCCGCACGGCGTACCCTCGAGGCATGAGCAGAGCACTCCTCATCGTCGACGTCCAGAACGACTTCACGGAGGGTGGGGCGCTCGCGGTGGAGGGGGGAGACGCGGTCGCCGAGGCCGTCTCCGCCTTTCTCGCCGTGCACGCGGCCGACTACGACGTGATCCTCGCCTCCCGCGACTGGCACGATGCGGACGGCGACAACGGCGGACACTTCTCCGGCTCGCCCGACTTCGTCGACACGTGGCCGGCCCATTGCGTCGCGGGTACGGCGGGCGCGGACTACGACCCGCTGCTCGACACGACCGCGGTCACCCACCACGTCCGCAAGGGGCAGGGTGTGCCCGCGTATTCGCTGTTCGAGGGCATCACCGACGACGGCGACACCGCCGGGGCCGTGCTCTCGGCCGCCGGAGTCGTGTCGGCCGATGTCGTCGGCATCGCGACGGACCACTGCGTGCGCGCCTCCGCGCTGGATGCCATCGCGCACGGCGTGCGGGTCCGCGTCCTCACCGACCTGATCGCCGGGGTGGCCGCCCCCTCGAGCGAGGCTGCGCTGGCCGAGCTCGTGCACGCCGGCGCGGTGCTGGCCGAGAGCGGCGACGCGTGAGTCGCAGCGTCCTGCTGCTGCGCGCGGTCAACGTGAGCGGGCGCAACAGCGTGCCGATGGCGCGACTGCGCGAGGTGCTGGAGGAGCGGACGCAGCTCGCCGCCGTGTCGACCTACATCGCCAGCGGCAACATCCTCTGCGCGACGCCCGACGACCCCGAGGCGGCCCGCGCGACCGTGCGCCGCCTGATCGCGGAGGAGTTCGGCGTCGACACGCCCGTCATCCACCGCACGCACGCGGAGCTCGTGGCGACGGCGGCCGCGCAGCCGTTCCCCGACGGCGAGGCGAGGTACGTGCACGCGATGTTCCTGGAGGGGCCGCCCGCGCCGGGTGCGGTCGCGGCGCTCGAGCAGCGACTCGTGCCAGGGGAGCGGATCGCGCTGGTGGGTCAGGACCTGTGGATCGATTACGCCGAGGGCGGCGTGCACTCCACGAAGCTCACCACGAGCGTGCTCAACCGTGCCCTGGGGGTGGCCGGAACCGCCCGCAACCTGCGCACCACGCAGAAGCTCATCGACCTCACGGCCTGAGCGGGGCGGGGCGAGGGGGCCTCATCGCTGGTCGGCGTCGGCGGCGTCGGAGCCGTCGGGAGCTGTGGCGAGGGGGCGGCTCAGCGCGCGCGGCGGGAGGTGCGGATGCGCGGCGACGTCGACCCGGCGCGTGCCGCAGTCGAGGCAGCGCACGTAGAGCACGACGCCCTCGCTGGTGGGGTGCCGCGACTCCACGAGCCAGGCGTGCTCGTGGCGGTCGACGGGCGGGACGAGAGGGACGGGAAGGGTGTCGGCGGCGGTCATGGGACCAGCGTGATGTAATGGTCTTATGCATCTCAACCCTTACGGCGAGTATGCCGTGCTGCTGGCCGCGTCGCTGGCCAACGACTGGCCGGCCGACCGGCAGGGCATCGAGGAGCGCACGCTCGCCCTCGGGATGACGCAGACCTTCCCGCCCGCCGACGGCGACCACGCCGCGGTGCGGGCGGTGATCGACGAGTGGCTCGCCATCGTCGATGCGCCCGACCCCGACGAGCGCGCCGCCCTGCTGAACGCGCAGCTCGCCGCCGCCGGCGCCTATCCGCGACTCGTCGACCACGACGACGAGGGGTGGCACCTGCACTACCGCGACGACGTGCGGTCGTTGCCGTTCGTGCTGCGCGCGACCATCAACCTCGGCACCGCGCTGCACCTGGTCACGCGCGGCATGAACCGGCTCGGACGCTGCGAGGCCGCGCCCTGCCGCAACGTGGTCGCCGATGTGACGCGCAACGGCCGCCAGCGGTTCTGCTCCGTGAGGTGCGCGAACCGGGCGGCCGTGCGGCGCCATCGGGCGCGCGTCGGGTGAGGGTCAGGCGGTCTGTCCCGCGTGCTTGCCCTCGCCGATCTCCTCGACCAGCTTCGCGTTGAAGGCGGGGAGGTCGTCGGGGGTGCGGCTGGAGACCAGGCCCTCGTCGACCACGACCTCCTCGTCCACCCAGCTCGCGCCCGCGTTGCGCAGGTCGGTCTTCAGGCTGGGGTAGCTCGTGAGGGTGCGGCCGTCGACCACGCCCGCCTCGATCAGGATCCAGGCGCCGTGGCAGATCACCCCGACCGGCTTGTGCTGCTCGAAGAAGGAGCGGGCGAGTGCGATGGACGCCTCGTCCATGCGCAGGTGGTCGGCGTTCACCACGCCGCCCGGGAGGACGAGCGCGTCGAACTGGTCGGCGGAGGCGTCGGCCGCGGTCAGGTCGACCGCCTGCTCGTGACCGTTCTTGCCGGTGATGGCGGCGCCGTCGGGGGCGATCATGGTCGCACTCGCGCCCTCCGCGGTCACGGCCTCCCACGGGCTGGTCAGCTCGCTGTCCTCGAAGCCGTCGGTCGCCAGGAACGCCACGCGGTTTCCGCTGAGAGTCATCGTCTGTCCTTTCGCTGGGGGAGTCGCCCGGATCCGGGCGCACCATCACCCTCTCTCGGGGGCCAGGAGCGCGGACAGGGGGTGGCCAGGAGGCCGCGCGGATGATACGAGGGCGGGCTCACGCGAGGTCGCGCTGAAGCGGGACGAGCACGGCCGCGAGACTCCCGAGCAGCGCATAGGCGCCGAGCAGCGCGGCTCCGACCACGGGCGCCACGAGCACGGAGGCGGCGAGGGGCACCTGCTCCGCGAGGGTATCGGTGAGGAGCGTGAAGTCCATCAGCGCGGCCGTCGCACCCCCCGGGAGGTACGGGTACACGAGGTTCGCCCCCGGCACGAGCATGAGCACCGGTTCCAGGAGGTAGAAGTAGCCGACCACGATCCCGATGGCGAGCAGCTGGTGGCGCGCGAGCGCACCGATCGCGACTCCCAGGACCGTGTACACCGCTGCCGCGAGGGCGAGCTGGGTGAGCATGATCCCGAGGGTCCCCGCGGTCACGCCCAGCGTCGCTCCGCGCAGGGCCGCCGCGCCGAGCAGGGCGAGTCCGGCCGACAGCGCCATCGCGACCCCGTAGCCGAGCCCGAGCAGGACGAAGATCCCGAGCTTCGCGGCCAGCAAACGTCCTCGACGCGGTGCGGCGAGGAAGGTCGCTCCGATGGTCCGGTGGCGGAACTCGCTCGTGATCGCGATCGTGCCGATGAGTGCCGGCAGGAAGAGGGTCAGACCGCTCAGGCCGACCACGAAGCCCACGCCCTGGGCGGTGTCGATTCCCGGGAGCGGAGGCGTGGCGTTCTCAGGGCCGATCAGGGCGAGCAGCCCGGTCAGCCCCGCCCCGCTCGCGACCGCGGCGACCAGGGCCCACAGGGGGAGCCGGGTGGAGAGGAGGCGGACGGCCTCGCCACGGAGCAGGTTCATCGGACGATCCCTTCGTGGGTGTGGGCGAGGAACGCCTCTTCGAGCGTGCGACCGTCGGCGGTGAACTCCGCCGCGGCCCCGGTCCAGGCGACCTGGCCGCGGTCGATGACCACGAGGTCGTCGATGCTGTGCTGCACCTCGCTGAGCACGTGGCTGGAGAGCACGACGGTTCCGCCGCGGGCCGCGAAGTCGCGGAGGAACGCGCGCAGCCAGGCGATGCCGGCCGGGTCGAGGCCGTTCGACGGCTCGTCGAGCAGCAGGGCGTGCGGCTCGCCGAGCAGCGCCGTGGCCAGGGCGAGCCGCTGGCGCATGCCGGTGGAGAAGCCGCCGACGCGACGGTCGGCCGCCTCGTGCAGGCCGGTGAGGGCGAGCACCTCCGTGACGCGCTGCGCGCGGTGCCCGCCGAGGGCGGCATAGGTGCGCAGGTGATCGCGGGCGGAGGTCGCAGGGTGTGCCGCGGCGAGGTCGAGCACGGCTCCGACGGCGCCGCTCGGTCGGGCGAGGGCGCGATAGGAGACGCCGTCGAACCGTGCCGTGCCCGCGTCGGGACGGACGAGCCCGAGCATCATGCGCAGTGTCGTGGACTTGCCGGCGCCGTTGGGTCCGAGGAACCCGGTCACGCGGCCGGGCTCGGCGCGGAAGGAGACGCCGTCGACCGCGGTGAGGTCGCCGTAGCGCTTCGTGAGAGCGGTGACCTCGATGGCGGGGCCGCGCAGGGGTGGGTGCGTCATGGACGCTCCTCTCGACGTACGATGGGGTTGTCGTTGAGAACATTATCATCATGAGAACAATGGAGTGCGCGTGACCCGATCCGCCCCGATCGCCGACGTCGTCCTGCACCCCGTCCGGCTGCGCATCGTGCAGCAGTTCGGCGGGCGGGAACTGACCACGGCCGAGCTCCGCCAGGCCCTGCCCGACGTGACGCAGGCCACGCTGTACCGCCACGTGTCGGCGCTCGTCGACGCCGGCATCCTCGCGGTCGTGCAGGAGCGACGCATCCGCGGAGCGATCGAACGTACGCTCGCGCTCGGCGACCGCATGGCCCACGTCGACCAGGACGAGCTCGGCGCGATGGACGACGCCCGGCTCCGCAGCGCGTTCCTCACGTTCCTGGGGGAGGTCGGGGCGGGGTTCGACCGCTTCCTCGCCGACCCCGACCCGGCGGCCCGGGGCTTCGTCGGCTTCGGTCAGACGCCCCTGCACGTCACCGAGGCCGACCTCGCGACGATCCAGAGCGGTCTGACCGAACTGCTCGCCCCCTACCGGGATGCCGACCGCCCCGGTGCGCGCCGCATCGACCTGGCCACGGTCGTGACGCCGCACGCACCCGCAGCGGCGCCGACGGAGGAATGACGGTGGGCCCCGTGGGGCTCGAACCCACGACCCGCGGATTAAAAGTCCGATGCTCTGCCAACTGAGCTAGAGGCCCGTGCTCCCAGTCTAGGGCGCACGACGAAGGGCCGTCGGCGCACAGCTCGCCGACGGCCCTATCACCTTCCCTGACTCCTCCCGATCAGAGAAGGCCGTGTGCCGGTCGGGTCGCCCGGCACCTCCCCGCGCTTACTGCGCCGGGGGCATCAGGACCGAGTCGATCAGGTACACGGTCGCGTTCGCGGTCTGCACGCCGCCGCAGATGACGTTGGCGTCGTTGACCATCCACTGGTCACCGCTGCCGGTCACCTCGAGGTCCGCGCCCTGCACGGTCGTGTGCATGCCGGCGATGTCGGCCGGCTCGATCTGGCCGGGCACCACGTGGTAGGTGAGGATCGACGTCAGCGTCGCGCTGTCGGTCTTCAGGGCCTCGATCGTGGCGGGGTCGATCTTCGCGAACGCGTCGTCGACCGGCGCGAACACGGTGAACTCGTCACCGTTGAGCGTGTCGACCAGGTTCACGTCGGGGTTGAGCTGGCCGCTCACCGCGGCCACCAGCGTGGTCAGCATCGGGTTGTTCGACGCGGCGACCGCGACCGGGTCCTGCGACATGCCCTGGATGGAACCGGCGCCGTCCGGGACCTCTTCGGCGTAGGCCGCGCAGCCCGGGCCCACGAGGTTCGCGGCGGGGTCCATCTCCATCGGCGTCGACTCCGACGTCTCGGGGGCCTTGGGCTCCGATGACTCCTCCGTCGTGCTGCCGCTGCCCATGGAACACGCGGAGAGCAGGAATGCGCTCGCCAGACCCAGGGTGACTGCTGCGGTGACCTTCTTCTTGGTGCTGAACATGTCGAGCTCCTTCGAAACTCCAGCCACGGCCTCTCCGTGGCGTTGACCGGTGTTCGGAACCGTCTCGGGATCGGATGGGACGAATTCGGAAAAAGTTCGCGAATCCTCCCTCGCGGGGTCCGATCCAATCCATTGGGCGGCCCGGAGCGAACAGAGCCTGACAGAAGCGAGGACCTCATGGACCTGATCATCATCGGCCTGCTCGGCGGGCTCATCACCGGCATCTCGCCGTGCATCCTGCCCGTGCTCCCGGTGATCTTCCTCACCGGCGGCGCGCAGTCGGCGGCCTACGACGGAGAGGCGGTGCCCGCCCGGCGAAGCCGCCCGTACTTCGTGATCGCGGGCCTCGTGCTCAGCTTCACGCTGGTGACGCTCGTGGGTTCGCTGATCCTGGGTCTGCTGAACCTGCCGCAGGACATCATCCGCTGGGTGGGCATCGCGGTGCTGGTCGTGATCGGCGTCGGCCTGATCGTGCCGCGGTTCCAGCACCTCCTGGAGCGGCCGTTCCAGCGCTTCGGGCAGCGCGAGGTGAAGAACCGGGGCAACGGCTTCGGTGTCGGACTGGCCCTCGGCGCGGTGTTCGTGCCGTGCGCCGGACCGGTCCTCGCGGCGATCATCGTGGCGGGCTCGACCGGCCAGATCGGCGTGGGCACGGTGCTCCTCACGGTGTCGTTCGCGATCGGCGTGGCCGTCCCGCTGCTGGTGTTCGCGCTCGCGGGTCGCAGCGTGGTGGAGCGCATCCGCGCCTTCCGGTCGAAGGAGCGCGCACTGCGCATCGCCGCCGGCATCGCCATGATCGCACTCGCCGTGGGGCTCGTGTTCAACGTGCCGCAGGCGCTGCAGCGGCTCCTTCCCGACTACACGGCTCCGCTGCAGGAGCAGATCGCCGACTCCGAGCAGGTGCAGGACGCGCTGGACCTCGGTGGCCTGGTCAACGACGAGAACAAGGACCTCGACCAGTGCACGAACGGTGCGACCGAGCTCGAGTCCTGCGGCACTGCCCCGTCGATCAAGGGCATCCAGCAGTGGCTGAACACGCCCGACGGCGAGGCGATCGACCTGAAGGACCTGCGGGGGCAGGTCGTGCTGATCGACTTCTGGGCGTACTCGTGCATCAACTGCCAGCGGTCGATCCCGCACGTGGTGGCCTGGGACGAGGCGTACCGCGACGCCGGACTGCAGGTCATCGGGATCCACTCGCCGGAGTATGCGTTCGAGAAGGATCCGGGCAACGTCGCCGCGGGCGTGCGCGACTTCGGCATCGCGTATCCCGTCGCGCTCGACAACACCCTGTCGACCTGGACGAACTACCGCAACCGTTACTGGCCGGCGCACTACCTGATCGACGCGGACGGCACCGTGCGCCACATCTCCTTCGGCGAGGGCAACTACGCGGCGACCGAGTCGATGATCCGGGAGCTGCTGCAGGACGCGGATCCGGACGTGCAGCTGCCGCCGGCGACGGACGTGAAGGACGAGACGCCGGAGCTCGGCTCGACGACACGGGAGACCTTCCTCGGCTCGTCGAAGGACGTGAACTACGGCGGCGGGGACGAGTACCGCCGCGGTGAGGGCAGCTTCTCGTTCCCGAAGGACCAGCCCGACGACAGCTTCGCGCTGGACGGCGACTGGACGGTCGAGACGCAGTACGTGACCCCGACGAGCGACGACGGACGCATCCGCCTGGAGTATCGCGCGGGCGAGGTGCGGATGGTCGTGGCGGGCTCGGGTGAGGTCGTGGTGCGCGATCAGGACGGTGAGGAGCAGACCATCGCGATCGACGGGACGCCTCGCTCGTACGGCCTGGTCGAGCAGGGCGACATCGCGAAGGGAACGCTCACGCTCGAGGTCCCGGCCGGTGTCGAGGTCTATTCCTTCACATTCGGGTGACGTCTGCGCGGGAACGGGGAGGAGATACGGCATGCTTATGGAGATGGTCATCGACGGGATGGACGTCCCGGAGGACGGGGCAGCGCCGAAGGATGCCGTCGCCGACCTCCTCGTCCGCGTCGCGTCCGGTGATCAGGCTGCCTTCGCCGAGCTGTACGACTCCCTGTCCCCGCGGGTCTTCGGCCTCATCCTCCGCGTGCTGGTCAACCGCGCGCAGAGCGAGGAGGTGCTCCAGGAGGTGTTCCTGGAGATCTGGCAATCCGCTTCGCGGTTCGCTCCGAACAGAGGACAGGGACGAACCTGGGTGATGACCATCGCCCATCGACGGGCCGTCGACCGGGTGCGGGCATCGCAGTCGAGCGCCGACCGCGATGTGCGAGCCGGCTTCAAAGACCTCGGTGTCGCGCACGACAGTGTCGCGGAGCGGGTGGAGCTGGGCATCGAGGGGGAGCGGGTCGTCGCGGCGCTGTCAGGGCTTCCTGACGCGCAGCGGGAGGCGCTCGTCCTGGCCTACTACGGCGGTTACAGTCAGAACGAGATTTCGGCGCTCGTGGGGGCGCCGTTGGGGACGATCAAGACACGGATGAGAGACGGGCTGACCCGTCTCCGCACGGCGATGGGGGTGACGGCATGAACGAGAAGGACTTCGCGGAACTCGCGGCGGGTGCCGCGCTCCACGCGCTGTCCGCCGACGACGAGAACCGGTACCGCCGGGCACTCGTGGAGCATCCGGAGTGGGCGGCCGTG
Organism: Microbacterium sp. K41; assembly: GCF_004794395.1. Taxonomy (NCBI): domain Bacteria; kingdom Bacillati; phylum Actinomycetota; class Actinomycetes; order Micrococcales; family Microbacteriaceae; genus Microbacterium; species Microbacterium sp. K41. Next base: position 8,739 of record NZ_SSDO01000129.1, read on the forward strand.
GCAGACGTCGACGCGGACAGCGTCGCGCTGCTGGGTGAGGGCGTGACGCCGGTCGCCCCGCCGCCCGGCGTTCGTGCGGCTCTGCTCGCCCAGATCGCCCAGACGCCGCAGGGCGACACTGCCCCGCACGACACCGACGCGCACGACACCGCGGGGCGCACCCCCGGGGTCGCGTCCGCCGGTGGCCCCGAGGAGCCCGCCGTCCGCAGGCCGCGCCGCTGGACCCGCCTGGCCTTCGCGCTCGCCGCGTGCCTGGCGCTGCTGGTCGGCGTCGGCATCGGAGCGGTGGCGCTCAACGCACAGCTCACCCGTCCCGCCAGCGTCGTGGCGCTGCAGGAGATCGAGGCCGCGGGCGATGCGCAGCAGGCCACGGTCGAGCTCGACGGCGGGGCCACGGCCACCGCCCACTGGTCGGGCTCGGTCGGCAAGGCCGTGCTCGTGACGGACGGTCTGCCCGAGACCGACGCCGGCAAGACGTACGAGCTGTGGTTCGTGCGCGGCGAGGAGCCGATCGCGGCCGGTGTGTTCGACCCGGAGGACGGCGCGGCGACCGCGCTGCTCGAGGGCGAGATGCGGGCGGGTGACGCGATCGCGGTGACCGTGGAGCAGGAGGGCGGCTCGCCGTCCGGGCAGCCCACCACGGATCCGGTCATCGTCATCCCCACGGCCTGAGCCGCGGCGGCGGGCGTACCCTGGAGGGATGCCCGAGCAGCACCACCGGCCCGTGCGCCGCCCCTCCCACGCGTTCGACAACATCGTGGGGTCGAGCGACCCCGCGGAGGAGAGCAGGGTCGCACACGCCACGGCCTCCGCGCTGCTGACGCGCGTGCGCGAGGACGAGACCGGCGCGAGCGTGGAACGGCTGATCGCGTTCACGCGGGAGCACGGCATCGACGAGATCGCCGAGCTGTGGTCCACCGCGCCGTCGCGTACGCTGCCGGGCTCGCTGTGGCGCCTGTACGTGCTGCAGCTCGCGATCCACGGCGACCCGCGCACCGCCGCGCTCCTGTACGACCGCGGTCGCGTCGAGCTTTCCTCCGCCGACGCCGTGGTGGCGGGTGCCCCGGTGCCGGCGAGCCCGGGCGAGCTGGTCGCGCTGATCGACACGATCCTCCGCGGTGCCTTCCGGGGCGACTTCGCGGTGGCGCTCGACCGGGCGGCGGCGTTCTGCCGCGTGCAGGCCTCGGGCGCGACGCACACCGCGGACGACTACGAGGTGACGGAGCCGAAGCGCGCGAGCGAGCTGACCACGCGGGCGCTGCGGTTGAGCACGTATGCGCAGGACCTCTCGGCATCGGCCGCGCTGTGGCGGATGGGCGCGCTGGCCTGACAGCGCCGCGGCCGGCGCCCGGACAGAGAAAGACCGGGCCGCAAGAACGCCTCTCGGCGGAAGGCCGCTCGCAGCGGCGAAAATTGGAGCCCGGGGTTATGCGGCCCGGCCACTCCAGTGTAACGCGAGCGCGCGACAGGTATTCCCGGCGTTCTAGGCTCGTGGCATGACCCGACGCTTCGCCCTCATGCTCGACCCCGTCGCCGCCGACGAGCAGCGCGACGACTACACCGGCACGTTCACGCAGGTCGACGCCACGGCTCCGGCCCTGAGCGTCGGCGAGCTGAGCACCCAGCGGGGGGACGGCGTGTTCGAGTCGATCGGCGTGGTCGACGGTCATGCGCAGGAGGTCGTGCCGCACCTGGAGCGACTGGCACACTCCGCGCGACTGTGCGACCTCCCGGAGCCGAACCTCGAGCAGTGGCGGCAGGCGGTGCAGCGGGCCGCGGCGCAGCTCGGCGCGGGGGAGTCGGTCATCAAGCTGATCCTCAGTCGCGGCGTGGAGCACGGACCCACACCCACCGCCTGGGTCACGGCCGCTCCCGCCGCGGACTTCTCCGCCGTGCGCCGCGACGGCGTGAAGGTGGTCACGCTCGACCGCGGGTACGACCTCGGTGCCGCCGAGCGGGCGCCGTGGCTGCTGCTGGGCGCCAAGACCCTGTCGTACGCGGTGAACATGGCGGCGCTGCGCGAGGCCAAGCGGCGCGGGGCCGACGACGCGGTGTTCCTCTCGAGCGACGGCTTCGTGCTGGAGGCGCCGACGGCCTCGCTCCTCCTGCGCTTCGGCGACCGGTTCACGACCCCGGCGCCGAACGGCGGGATCCTGCACGGCACCACACAGCTCAGCGTGTACGACCACCTCAGCGCGCGCGGCTTCGAGGTCGGCTACGAGCGCATCCCCGCGGGCGACCTCACCCGGGCCGATGCGGCGTGGCTGGTGTCGAGCGTGCGTCTCGCGGCGGCCATCACCGCGGTCGACGGTGTGCCGCTGCCGGTGGATGCCGCGCTCACGGACGAGCTCAACGCGTACCTGCTCTCGCCGCGCGACTGAGGCCGCAGACACGGAAGGGCCCGGGTGCCGTCGCACCCGGGCCCTTGTCGTACCGGCGGTTCAGCCGAAGCGGCCGGAGACGTAGTCCTCCGTCGCCTGCACCGACGGCGTGGTGAAGATCGACGTCGTGTCGTCGTACTCGATGAGCTTGCCGGGCTTGCCGGTGCCGGCGATGTTGAAGAACGCCGTCTTGTCCGAGACACGGCTCGCCTGCTGCATGTTGTGGGTCACGATCACGATCGTGAACTCGTTCTTGAGCTCGCCGATCAGCTCCTCGATCGCGTACGTCGAGATGGGGTCGAGCGCCGAGCACGGCTCGTCCATCAGCAGCACCTCGGGCGACACCGCGATCGCGCGGGCGATGCACAGACGCTGCTGCTGACCGCCGGAGAGGCCGGAGCCGGGGCGGTCGAGCCGGTCCTTGACCTCGTTCCAGAGGTTCGCGCCGGTGAGCGACTTCTCGACCAGGTCGTCCTGGTCGCTCTTGGACATGCGGCTGTTGTTGAGCTTGACGCCCGCGAGCACGTTCTCCTTGATCGACATCGTGGGGAACGGGTTGGGGCGCTGGAACACCATGCCCACCTGGCGGCGCACGAGCACCGGGTCGACGCCGGCGCCGTACAGATCCTTGCCGTCGAGCAGCACCTCCCCTTCGACGCGGGCGCCGGGGATGACCTCGTGCATGCGGTTGAGGGTGCGCAGGAACGTGGACTTGCCACAGCCGGAGGGGCCGATGAACGCCGTCACGCTGCGCGGCTGGATGTCGAGGGAGACGCCTTCGACGGCGAGGAAGTTGCCGTAGTAAACGTTGAGGTCGTTGACTTCGATGCTCTTGGACACGGGGTTTCCTGTTCTGAGGTTCGGGCTCAGCGGCCGGAGAGTTTCGGGGCGAACCACTTCGCGATCAGACGCGCGAGGAGGTTCAGCACCATGACGATGAGGATGAGGGTGAGGGCGGCGGCCCAGGCGCGCGCGACAGCGGCGTCGGGGTTGGTGCCCTGGTTCATGTACTGGTTGTAGGCGAACACCGGCAGGGTCATCATCTGACCGTCAAAGATGTTCGTGTTGAGGCTCTGCGTGAAGCCGGCGGTCAGCAGCAGCGGGGCGGTCTCACCGATCACGCGGGAGATCGCGAGCATGACCGAGGTCATGATGCCGGCGATGGAGGTGGGCAGCACGACCTTGAGGATCGTCAGCCACTTCGGCACGCCCAGCGCGTAGGAGGCCTCGCGCAGTTCGTTCGGGACGATGCGCAGCAGTTCCTCGCTGCCGCGGACGACGACCGGGGTCATCAGCACGGCGAGGGCGAGCGCACCCATGAAGCCCATCGAGATGCCCGGTCGCAGCAGCAGCGCGAACACGGCGTAGATGAACAGACCGGCGACGATCGACGGGATGCCCGTCATCACGTCGACGAAGAACGTGATGGCCTTCGCGATCTTCCCGCGCCCGTACTCGACCAAGTAGATCGAGGTCATGAGCCCGATCGGGACCGAGATGATCGTGGCCGTCAGGGTGATCAGCACGGTGCCCCAGATGGCGTGCACGATGCCGCCGCCGTCGCCGACCACGTTGCGCATGGAGTAGCTGAAGAACTCGGCGTCGAAGCGTTCGATGCCGTTCGCCACCACGGTCCACAGCAGCGACACGAGCGGCAGCAGCGCGATCAGGAAGGCGGTGGCGACGAGGGCCGTCATGAGCCGGTCCACGGCCTTGCGGCGGCTCTCGGCGATCGACGAGATCACCGTGATGATCACCATGTAGAGCAGGATGCCGACGATCACGGTGCCCGCGATGTTGAAGTCGGCGAGCGGCGTGTCCGACCCCGCGGCGGCGACGCCGAACACGGCCGCGGAGACCGCGAACGAGACGCCGAGCAGGGCCCACGGCGCCCACTTCGGGAGGCGGCCGGAGGTGAGGGAGGCGCTCGGCGTCGTGGGAGCGCTGGTGAGGACGGTCATGTCAGTTCGCTCCAGAGAACTCGGCGCGGCGGGCGACGATCCAGCGCGCCACGGCGTTGACCGCGAAGGTCACGACGAAGAGGATGAGGCCGGTCGCGATGAGCGTGTTGACGCCCGTGCCGTGCGCCTCGGGGAAGGCGAGGGCGATGTTCGCGGGGATCGGCGTGGGGTTCGTGGCGGTGAGCACCAGGAAGCTCACGACCGCCGAGGGGGAGAGCACCATGGTCACGGCCATGGTCTCGCCCAGGGCCCGCCCGAGCGCGAGCATCGCGGCGGAGACCATGCCGCCGCGGGCGAAGGGCAGCACGGCCATGCGCACCATCTCCCAGCGGGTGGCGCCGAGGGCCAGGGCGGCCTCCTCGTGCAGCTTCGGCGTCTGCAGGAAGACCTCGCGGCAGATGGCGGTCATGATCGGGATGCACATCACGGCGAGGACGAGGGCCGCGGTGAGGATGGTCTTGCCCGTGGCGGAGACCTGACCGCCGAAGAAGGGCACCCAGGAGGCGTTGTCGTTCAGCCAGACGTAGATCGGCTGGAGCAGCGGGGCGAGCACGAGTCCGCCCCAGAGGCCGAACACCACGGACGGCACTGCCGCGAGCAGGTCGATGATGTAGCCGAGCACGGCCGCGAGTCGGCGGTGCGCGTAGTGCGAGATGAACAGCGCGATGCCGATGGCGATGGGGGCCGCGATGATCAGGGCGATGAACGAAGCCCACAGCGTGCCGAAGACGAGCGGCCAGACATAGGCCCAGAAGGATTCGCCGCGCAGGATGTGGTTGTCGGTGGTGTCGAGCTGGAAGGCCGGAAGGCTCTGGATGATGAGGAACGCGGCGACGAGGGCGAGCACGACGAGGATGATGATCCCCGCTCCGAGTGCGGTGCCGGAGAACACCCGGTCGCCGAGTCGCTGCTTGGCCTTGATCGGTGCGGGCGGCGCCGGGGTCGGTGCCGGTGCCGTGGTGGGCTCCTGCGCGGTCGTGCTCATGATCTCCCTGTTTCGGGCCGGGTGGAGATGGATCGGGTGCTGACCCGGCGGAGCCCCCGCGTCCGTGTCGGGACGCGGGGGCACCGTGTCAGCGGATCGGCGGGATCAGCCGACCTGGATCAGGTCGATCGCGGCCTGGACCTGCTCGCGCAGGCCGTCCGAGATCGGGGCGCTGCCGGCGTTCTCCGCGGCGGCGTCCTGGCCCTCGGCGCTCGCGATGTACGTGAAGTAGGCCTTCACGAGCTCCGCGACGTTGCTGTCCTCGTACTGCTCGCAGCCGATGAGGTAGCTGACCAGGGCGATCGGGTAGGCGCCGTCCGCGGCGGAGGCCGGGTCGACGTCGAAGACGAGGTCACCCTCGCCGCGGCCCTCGGCGAGCGGCGAGGCCTCGACGAGCTTCGCTGCGGCCTCGGCCGAGTAGGGCACGAACTCCTCGCCGACGCCCACGGCGACCTGGCCGAGGCCGTCCGCCTGCGAGGCGTCGAGGAAGCCGATGGCGCCGTTGCCGGCGGTGATGGCCTGCTTCACGCCCGAGGTGCCCTGAGCGGCCTCGCCGCCCTGGATCGGCCACTCGTCCGAGACCTCGTAGGTCCACACGTCGGGAGCGGTCGCGCTGAGGTACTTCGCGAAGGTCTCCTGCGTGCCGGACGGGTCGGAGCGGTGCACGGGCGAGATCGCCAGGTCGGGCAGCTCGACGCCCTCGTTGAGAGCGGCGATCGCGGCGTCGTTCCAGTTGGTGATGGTGCCGGCGAAGATGCCCGCGATGGTCGCGGCGTCGAGGTTCAGGGTGTCGATGCCCTCGAGGTTGAACGCGACCGCGACGGGCGAGATGTAGAGCGGGACCTCGACGATGTCGTCGGTCGTGCAGGCGCCGAAGCCGCCGGCGGCGATCTCCTCGTCGTTGAACGCGCGGTCGGAGCCGATGAAGTTGCTGCCGCCCTCGAGGAAGTTCTCGCGGCCCGTGCCGGACCCGGTGGGCTCGTAGTTGACGGTCACGTCGGGGTTGGCGGTCTGGAACGCGGCGACCCAGGCCTCCTGGGCTGCGGTCTGGGAGGACGCGCCGGTCGCGTCGATCGTGCCGGAGAGCGTGGACTCGCTGGGCTCGTCGGTGGAGCCGCCGGTGCCGCCTTCGTTCGCGGCACAGCCGGCGAGTGCGAGAGCGGCGACGGCGCCGATGGCGCCGATTCGTGCGATTCGGGAGATCTTCACTGTGGATCCTTCGATCGTGGAGGGTTGGGGCCCGGTGCAGGGCACACAGTGACGCTAGGGGCGACGGTTAACGAGACTCTCCCGCGCAGGTGAACGGCAGGTGAACGACCGGAGACGCTCTGGGGGCGATCCCAGGCGCCGCGCGGGCTCGAGCGCCCTCGTTCGCGGGTCGCCGGCGGGTCAGACCTTCGGCGCGTGCGTCTCGATCGAGATGATCCCGGAGCCGGGATTCGTGGCGGACACGTGCACGACGGAGAACGCGCCGGTCTCCAGATCGGCGGCGCTGGTCACGTACGAGCCGCGCACGGTGCCGGTGGCGAGGGCGATCTCGGCGAGCAGGGCGGGCAGCACGGGGCCGTGGCTGCACAGCACGGCGGGCTTGCCGGAGCGGATGCGGCGTCCGACGACCGAGCGGAGGTCTGCGGTGCCGTCCTCCCACGCGTCCTGGCTGATCTTCTCCGTCTTCACCGGCTTGCGGTCCAGGGCCTTCGCCAGCGGGGCGACCGTCTGCACGCAGCGCACCGCGTCGCTCGTGATGAGCTTGCGCACGCCGAACGCGCGGAGCGGACCCACGATCGCCTTGGCCTGGCGTCGGCCGCGTTCGGTGAGCGGCCGCGCGGAGTCCGCGCCGTCCCACTCCGAGCGGGGGAGGGCCTTCGCGTGCCGGAGCGCGATCACCGGGAAGGTGCGCAGGACGCCGTCGTCGACGAGGGCCGCGAACGCGTCGAGGATCTCGTGGTCGACCGGGTAGCTGAGCGCGGCGCGGGCCTTCTTGACGCTGACCCACTCGAGCGCGGCGATCTCCCGGTTGGGCACGAACGTGGACGCCCGGATGGCCTCGTCGGTCGCCTCGGCCGCCCAGTAGTGCACGACCTTCTGCTTGCGTGAGGCGAGCAGGTAGCGGCTCACCCCCACGGGGACGCCGAGGGCGACGCGGATGCCCGTCTCCTCGTGCACCTCGCGCACGGCCGTCTCCGCGAGCATCTCACCGGGGTCGACCTTGCCCTTGGGGAGCGTGACGTCGCGGTACTTCGTGCGGTGGATCAGCAGGATGCGCAGCTTGCCGTCGACCAGGCGCCACACCACGGCACCCGCGGCGTACACGGCCTTGTCCGCCCACTTGGAGCGGGCGATGTCCTCGGGGAGCTGGAGCTGCCGCGCCGTCATCGGACCGCCCGCGCCCGCCGGCGCCGCTGGATCATGCCCATGGTCTTGTCCTGCAGGTCGACCAGCGGCCTGCCGTCCGCGTTCACGGCGTGGCGCTCCCAGACGCCGTCGGCGCCGAGGTGCCACGACGACGTGCCGTCGTCCATCGCGAGATCGAAGAACGCCGTGAGCTCCTTGAGGTGCGCGGGGTCGGTCACGCGCACGAGCGCCTCGACGCGACGGTCGAGGTTGCGGTGCATCATGTCGGCGCTGCCGATGTAGACCTGCGGGTCGCCGCCGTTCTCGAACGCGAAGATGCGCGAGTGCTCCAGGTAACGGCCGAGAATGCTGCGGACGGTGATGTTGTCGCTGATGCCCTCGAGGTCGGTGCGCAGGCTGCAGATGCCCCGCACCCACACGTCGACCTTCACGCCTGCGGCGCTGGCGCGGTACAGGGCGTCGATGATCTCCTCGTCCACCATCGAGTTCACCTTGATGCGGATGTGTGCGGGCACGCCCGCCTCGGCGTTGCGGCGCTCGGCGTCGATCAGGCGGATGAGGCCCTTGCGCAGGTGCAGCGGCGCGACCAGGAGGCGCTTGAACTTCTTCTCGATCGCGTAGCCGCTGAGCTCGTTGAACAGCCGGGTCAGGTCCTTGCCGACCTGGGCGTCGGCGGTGAACAGGCCGAAGTCCTCGTAGATGCGGCTGGTCTTGGGGTTGTAGTTGCCCGTGCCGACGTGGGAGTAGTGCCGCAGCAGGCCGTCCTCCTCGCGGATCACGAGCGCGAGCTTGCAGTGCGTCTTGAGGCCGACCAGCCCGTAGACCACGTGCACGCCGGCCTTCTCCAGCTTGCGCGCCCACACGATGTTGTTCGCCTCGTCGAACCGCGCCTTCACCTCGACCAGGGCGAGCACCTGCTTGCCGGCCTCGGCGGCGTCGATGAGTGCCTGCACGACGGGGCTGTCGCCCGAGGTGCGGTACAGCGTCTGCTTGATCGCCAGCACGTGCGGGTCTCGCGCCGCCTGCTCCAGGAACGCCTGCACGCTGGTCGTGAACGACTCGTAGGGGTGGTGCACGAGCACGTCGGACTTGCGGATGGCCTTGAAGATGTCGGCCCGGTTGCTCGATCCCGCCGGCTGGAACGCCACCGCGGTCGTGGGCAGGTGCGGCGGGTAGCGCAGGTCGGGACGATCGATGCGTGACAGGTCGAACAGGCCCCGCAGGTCGAGCGGTCCGGGAAGGCGGTAGACCTCCAGATCGGTGATGTCGAGCTCGCGCACGAGCAGGTCCATCGTGACGTCGTCCATGTCGTCGGTGATCTCGAGGCGGATGGGCGGGCCGAACCGGCGGCGCAGCAGCTCCGCCTCCAGCGCCTGGATGAGATTCTCGCTCTCGTCCTCCTCGATCTCCACGTCCTCGTTGCGGGTGAGGCGGAACGCGTGGTGGTCGAGCACCTCCATCCCGGGGAACAAGTCACCGAGGTGGTTGGCGATCAGCTCTTCCAGGCGCAGGAAGCGCTTGATCTCGCCGGTGGACGGCACCTCGACGAAGCGCGGCAGCATCGGCGGCACCTTGAGACGGGCGAACTCCTGACGGCCCGTGCGGGCGTTGCGGATGCGGATCGCGAGGTTCAGCGACAGCCCGGAGATGTAGGGGAACGGGTGAGCGGGGTCGACCGCCAGCGGCATGAGCACGGGGAAGACCTGCGCGCCGAAGTAGTCGGACAGCGCGCTGCGCTCCTCGTCGGTGAGGTCGGACCACTCGGTGATCTCGATGCCGGAGTCGGCGAGAGCGGGACGCACCAGGTTGGTCCACGCGGCCGCGTGCCGCAGCTGCAGCGCGTGTGCTTCGCGCGAGATGTCGGCCAGGGCGTCGACGGGGGAGCGGCCGATGTTGGTCGGCACCGCGAGGCCGGTCATGATGCGGCGCTTGAGGCCGGCGACGCGCACCATGAAGAACTCGTCGAGGTTGCTCGCGAAGATCGCCAGGAAGTTCGCGCGCTCCAGCTCGGGCAGCGTCGGATCCTCGGCGAGCTCGAGCACACGCTGGTTGAACGCGAGCCAGCTCAGCTCGCGGTCCAGGTACCGGTGGTCGGGCAGTTGCGAGTCCGGGGACTCCACGGCATCGAAGTCGTCGTCTTCGGCGTCACCGAGGCCGGCGTCGGCGAGTGCGGGATCGATCATGGGGTACATCTAAGCACCGGGAGGTGTCGGGCGTGTGAACGCCGGTCACCCCGTGCCGACGAGGCTCTCGTCGTCGTACACGTTGAAGCGGTACCCGACGTTGCGGACCGTGCCGATGATCTGCTCCTGGTCGCCGAGCTTCGCCCTGAGCCGTCGCACGTGCACGTCGACCGTGCGGGTGCCGCCGAAGTAGTCGTAGCCCCATACCTCGCTGAGCAGCTGCTCGCGCGTGAACACCCGCGACGGGTGCGTGGCCAGGAAGTGCAGGAGCTGGAACTCCTTGTAGGTGAGGTCGAGGGGCTTGCCGTGCAGCTTGGCCGAGTACGACTGCTCGTCGATCGTGACGCCGGAGGCCTGCACGCGCGCGGGCTCGGACACCTCGTCGCGGCGGGCGATGGCGAGCCGGACGCGGGCGTCGATCTCGGCGGGGCCGGCCGTCGCGAGCAGCACGTCGTCGATGCCCCAGTCGCCGGAGAGCGCGCTCATGCCGCCCTCCGTGACGACGAGGAGGAGCGGGGCCTGCTGGCCGGTGGCGCGCAGCAGCCGGCACAGCGACTTCGCTCCGACCAGGTCGTGGCGGCCGTCGACCACCGCCACGTCGTACTCCGGAGCGTTCACGAGCTGCGCCGGTTCGGCCGGGATCTGGCGGGTGCGATGGCTGAGCAGCTCCAGCGCGGGAAGCACCTGCTCCGAGAGGGGAGCGTTGGTCAGAACCAGCACCAGGGCCACGCGCACTCCTCACCGGCGGGGGGTTCGACGCCGTGCCGCCATGATAGCGGCCGTGGATGCGCAAGAATGGAGACATGTCAGAACCCGCCCTCGCTCCGCGCAACGCCTTCACCGGCGTGATCGTGGTGTGGGCGGTGGCCTTCGTCGGCACGATCCTGATCGGCATCTTCGCTGCGGAGGAGTGGCGCATCCCCTGGATGCTCGTCGGGTTCGGCGCCGTCGTCCTGATCTCCTTCGCGGTGCAGCTCTGGTACGGCCGCACGCAGGGGTTCATCTTCCGCGTGGCGAGCAGCGTCACCGGCGCCCTGCTGCTGATGGGGGTCATCTCGGTCGGGTTCGGGCTGGCGGCGCTCATCCCGTCCTGACGCCGATCCGGCGCGGTATGGTGGATCCATGGACATCATGGCGCTCGAAATCTTCTTCATCGGCCTCCTGGGCCTCGCGAGCCTGGCGATCGTCTTCGTGTCGGCCGTGGTGCTGCGCAACCTCTTCCGCGGTCAGCGCTGACGAGATCGTGATCGAGCTCCCGACCGACCTTCCCGCCGATCTCGTTCCGCTCTCGTGGCTGATCGGGGTCTGGGAGGGCACCGGCGTGATCGAGTACCCGGTCGGCGAGGAGCGTCTGCAGGGCGAGTTCACCCACCGCGTCAGCTTCAGCCATGACGGTGGCCCCTTCCTCAACTACGCCGCGACCGCCACCTTCACCGGCGAAGACCAGTCGGCGTCGATTCCCCTGACCGCCGAGTCCGGCTTCTGGCGCCTGGCGCGCCCGGCTGCTGCGTCCGATGCGGGCCCCGCGCTGCTGCCGCCGACCGTTGCGCCGGTCGTCCGCACGGTCGACGACGTGGAGGAGCTCCGCGGACCGAACGGCGCGTTCCCGATCGAGGTCTCGATCGCCCGCTCCGACGGCATGCTCGAGTTCTACCTCGGCGAGATCAACGGCCCGCGCGTCGACCTGGCGTCCGACGCGATCGTGCGCGGAGCGGGGACCAAGGAGTACGGCTCGGCCTCGCGCATGTACGGCCTGGTCGACGGCCACCTGCTGTGGGCCTGGGACATCGCCGCGCTCGGCACACCGCTGCGCGCGCACGCCTCGGCCCGCCTCGCGCGGGTGTGAACGGAGAGGGGCGAGCAGGCATGGGCGGGTTCGACGAGCGGAACGGGGCCGTCCTCGGCGACGGGGGCGTGGCGCACTTCGGCGATCCCTTCCGCGAGCAGCGCTGGCTGGCGGCGGGCGAGGCGCTGGTCCCGCTGGACGACCGCACCGTCATCGAAGTGGCGGGCCCCGAGCGTCTCGGCTGGCTCGACTCCATCACGTCGCAGGCCGTCGGGCGACTCGCACCGGGCGAGAGCACGGAGCTGCTGGTGCTCGATCCCCAGGGGCGGGTGGAGCACGCCGCCGGTGTCGTCGATGACGGTTCCGCGACCTGGCTCATCGTCGATGCCGCCGACGCGGAGGCACTGGCGGGCTGGCTCACCCGCATGAAGTTCCGCACCCAGGCCACGGTCGAGGTGCGCGACGACGTAGCGCTGCTGGGCTTCGTCGACGCCGGCGCGGCGTCCGAGCGGATCCGCACCATCGACGGCGCCCTCGTGTGGGCGGACCCCTGGCAGCGCGTCAGCGCGGGCGGGTATCAGTACGCCGCGACCACCGAGCACCCCGGGGTCGACCTGGCCTGGCGCATCGCCATCGTCCCGAGCGGCAGCGTGTCCGCGCTCGCCGCGACCCTCGACGACGGCGAGGTCGCCGGACTGCTGGCCGCGGAGGCTCTGCGCATCGCCGCGTGGCGACCGCGGTGGGCGTCCGAGGTCGATGAGCGGTCGCTGCCGCACGAGTCCGACTGGCTGCGCAGCGCGGTGCACCTCGACAAGGGCTGCTACCGCGGGCAGGAGACCGTGTCGAAGGTGCACAACCTCGGTCATCCGCCTCGGCGGCTCGCCGCGCTGCACCTCGACGGCAGCGACGCAGTGCTCCCCGAGCCCGGCGCTCCGGTCTTCGCGGGCGACGACGAGGTGGGGCACATCACCTCGGTCGCGCGACACCACGAGGAGGGCCCCATCGCGCTCGCGATCCTGTCGCGCCGCGCCCCGGTCGGGGATCTGGTCGTGCGGTCCGAGGGCGTCGACATCGCGGCGTCGCAGCAGGTCATCGTCCCCGCAGACGCGGGCGCCACGGCGGAGGTGCCCCGCCTGACGCGGCTGTCGCGCCGCCCGACCGCG
>NZ_SSDO01000130.1:0-1235 GCF_004794395.1 Microbacterium sp. K41
CCCGGCGCGCGCTCGAGGAGTCGGCGGCCGCCGTGGGCCGTGCGCTCGCGGGTGCCGCCACGATCCTCGACCCGGAGCGCTTCGTCGTCACCGGGGGAGTGCCGAACATCGGCGAGGCGTGGTGGGGTCCGATGCGCGCCGCGTACCGCGCCGAGGCCATCGACGCGCTGCAGTCCACCCCGATCCTGCCGGGTGCGCTCGGCGATGACGCACCGCTGCGGGGAGCCGCCGCATCGGCCTGGAGGAACTCATGAGATTCACCGACACCATCGACCGGCTGCGCGGCGGCCTGATCGTCTCGTGCCAGGCCTACCCCGGCGAGGCCATGCGCGACCCGCGCACCATGGCGCAGGTCGCCGCGGCCGCCCTCGCCGGCGGTGCTGCGGGCATCCGGGTGCAGGGCATCGACGACATCCGCGCGGTCGCCGACCTCCCGGTGCCGGTCGTCGGCCTGTGGAAGGACGGCGAGTCCGACGTCTTCATCACCCCGACCCTGGCACACGCGCGGGCCGTGGCGGATGCCGGGGCCGACATCGTCGCGATCGACGGCACCCGTCGCCCGCGGCCGGACGGCCTCACGCTCACGCAGACGATCGCCGGGCTCCGCGCCCACACCGACGCGCTGATCATGGCCGACTGCGGCTCGCTCGACGACGCGGTCGCCGCGGAGGAGGCGGGGGCGGACCTGCTCGGCACCACGCTCTCCGGGTACACGGGCGAGCGGCCGAAGACCGACGGACCCGACCTGGAGCTGATCGAGCTGATCGCCGGGCGCTGCACCCGTCCGATCGTGGCGGAGGGCCGCGTGCACCGCCCGGAGCACGCCGCCGCGGCCCTCCGCGCCGGTGCCGCCTCCGTGTGCGTGGGCACCGCGATCACGCACCCGTCCACCCTCACGTCGTGGTTCGTCGACGGCATCGCGCAGGCCCGGGCGTGACCGCACCGCTGCTCGTCAGCGCCTACCCGCTCTCGCCCGCCCACGCCCAGTGGGATCCGGCGCTGGAGGCCGAGCTGCTGCCGGCGCTCTGCGCCCTTCCCGGGGTCGCGGGGCTCGAGGTGCCGTGGATGGGCGGCCTCCACCCGCACGACGACGACTGGTTCCTCGCGCACGTGCCCGGGGTACCGCTCGCGGTCACGCCCGTGCCGTTCGTGATGCGCCGCGTGGGGGAGGACCCCCGCTACGGTCTCGCGTCGCCCGACGCCGAGGGCCGTGCGGCCGCGGTCGCCGATCTGCG
>NZ_SSDO01000131.1:0-4804 GCF_004794395.1 Microbacterium sp. K41
CGCCGCCTCGGCCGCCGCGCCGCGGAAGTAGTGCACCGAGGCGTCCGTGCCGCGGCGCTCCAGCACGAGGCGTCCCGCGCGGAAGCGGCGCAGCACCGAGTTGTCCCACCAGATCTTGCGCCACACACCCAGCCAGCCGAGCACACCGGTCGGCTGGATCACGGCGACGTCGAGTGCGGCATCGGTGATCGACGCGTCGGGGATCAGCGAGATGCCGGCGGGCAGCGTGCCGCAGTTCGCGAACAGGATGCTGTGGACCTTGGTGGAGTGCAGGCGCCCCTCACCGATCTGGTAGACGGCGCGGAACGGCTGGGCCCGGGGGAGCGATCGCGCAGCACCGTCGACGTATGCGATCCACCCGACCGATCGCTTCAGGTCGGAGCGCGTGTTCGCGATCATGTCGGCATCCAGGCCGATGCCGGCGAGCACCACGAAGGCATGCTCGACCTCCTCGCCGTCCGCGCGGGTGAGCCGTGCCCAGCCGATGTCGATCGGGTGGCGGAAGTCGCCCAGAGCGGCACGGATCATCTCGGCGGGGTCGGTCAGCGGCAGTCCCAGGTTGCGCGCGAGGAGGTTGCCGGTGCCGCTCGGCAGGATCGCGAGCGGCACCCCGGTGCCGGCGATGGCCTCCGCGACCGCGCGCACCGTGCCATCGCCGCCCGCCACCAGCACCACGTCCACACCACGGGCGAGCGCCTCGGCCGTGGCTCCCTGCCCGGCGTCGTCGACCGTCGTCGGGTAGAACGCCGGGTGCTGCCAGCCCGCCTCGCGGCACAGGTCTCGAACCTGCGCCCGCAGCCGCTTCCCGTCCACTTTCACCGGGTTGTACACGAGTGCCGCCTGCGAGGTGACAGGGGGGCTCGTGCGCATGGCGCTACTCTAGACCGGCAGCCGAGGGGCTCCGCCGCACCTCGTAGACTTGCGGAATGATCGACCTCGCACTCCTCCGCGAAAACCCGGAGATCGTCCGCCGTTCGCAGGCTGCCCGTGGCAACGACCAGAGCACCGTCGACGTCGCACTCGAGGCCGATCGATCGCGCAGGGCCGCGCTCGCCGCGTTCGAAGAGCTGCGCGCCGAGCAGAACGCCTTCGGCAAGCAGGTCGCCAAGGCCCCCAAGGAGGAGAAGGCGGCGCTCGTCGCCCAGGCGAAGGACCTCGCCGACCGCGTGAAGCAGGCGCAGCACGCCGCGAACGAAGCCTCGGAGCACGCGGCCGCGGCCCTCGCGCGCATCGAGAACGTCGTGATCGACGGTGTGCCGGCGGGGGGCGAGGAGGACTTCGTCGAGCTGCGGCGGGTGGGCGACCTCCCGGCGTTCGACTTCGAGCCCCGCGACCACCTCGAGCTCGGGGAGCTGCTCGGCGCGATCGACATGGAGCGCGGCGCGAAGGTCTCCGGCGCGCGCTTCTACTTCCTGCGCGGGATCGGCGCCCGGCTCGAGATCGCCCTCATGAACCTCGCGCTCGACACGGCGCTGCAGAACGGCTTCGTGCCGATGATCACGCCCACGCTCGTGCGGCCGGAGATCATGCAGGGCACCGGCTTCCTCGGCGAGCACGCGGACGAGGTGTACCACCTCGACAAGGACGACGACCTGTACCTGGTCGGCACGAGCGAAGTCGCGCTCGCCGGCTACCACAAGGACGAGATCGTCGACCTGTCCGACGGCGCCCTCCGCTACGCGGGCTGGTCCACGTGCTACCGCCGCGAGGCGGGATCGCACGGCAAGGACACCCGCGGCATCATCCGCGTGCACCAGTTCAACAAGCTCGAGATGTTCGTCTACACCTCGGCCGAGGACGCGGAGGCCGAGCACCTGCGGCTGGTCGCGCTGCAGGAGCAGATGCTCACCGCGCTCGGCCTCGCGTATCGCGTGATCGATGTCGCCGCGGGCGACCTCGGTTCGAGCGCCGCGCGCAAGTACGACATCGAGGCGTGGGTGCCCACCCAGGGCGCGTTCCGCGAGCTCACCTCGACCTCGAACTGCACGACCTACCAGGCCCGGCGCCTCGACGTGCGGTACCGGCCGCCGGTGGAGGAGGGGGCGTCCGCGCCGAAGACGCAGCACGTGGCCACGCTCAACGGCACGCTCGCGACCACCCGGTGGATCGTCGCCCTGCTCGAGACGCACCAGCAGGCGGACGGCTCCGTGCGGGTGCCCGAGGTGCTGCGCCCCTACCTCGGCGGACTCGAGGTGATCCGCCCGCTCGCCGACGCGCAGGCCGCCCGGTGAGCGCGCCCTGGCTGGTCGGCCTCGACGTCGACGGCACGATCCTGCTCCAGGACGAGACCATGAGCCCCGGTGTGCCGGAGGCGATCGCCCGCGTGCGCGACGCCGGACACCTGGTCACGATCGCGACGGGGCGCAGTTGGATGGGGACGCAGCGCTACGTGGAGGAGCTGGGTCTCACGGCGGATCTCGTCGTCTGCTCGAACGGCGCAGTGACGATGCGGCGCGTGGGCGACCGGTGGGAGCGCTGGCACGTCGAGACCTTCGACCCGACTCCCGCGCTGGCTCTGCTCCGTGACCGCCTCCCGGACGCGCGATACATGGTCGAGCTCGGCTCCGGACAGCGGCTCTTCACCGAGCAGCTCGACGACTGGACGCTCGACGGCGGACGGCAGGTCGACTTCGACCGACTCGGCGATCTCCCGGTGTCGCGCATCGTGGTCGTCTCGCCGGATCACGACGAGGACGACTTCCACCGGCTCGTGGCCGACGCGGGGCTCAACGAGGTGTCGTACGCGATCGGCTGGACCGCCTGGCTCGACATCGCTCCGCAGGGCGTCGACAAGGGAACGGCGCTGGAGCGGGTGCGCGACGAGCTCGGACTGCAGCGCGACCGCGTGCTGGTCGCGGGGGATGGTCGCAACGACATCGGGATGTTCGGCTGGGCCCTCGCGGGCGGGGGCCGTGCGGTGGCGATGGGGCAGGCACCGGACGAGGTGAAGGACGCCGCGGGAGAGGTCACGACCGACGTCGAAACGGGGGGCCTCGCGACCGCGCTCGACACGCTTCCAGCGCCCGCCCAGGTCGACGCACGAGAATAGAGTTCGGCTAGACTCACGCCTGGTCGGCAGACGTATCTGTCGGGAGGGTTGTCCGAGCGGCCGATGGAGCTGGTCTTGAAAACCAGTGGGCAGAGATGTCTCGTGGGTTCGAATCCCACACCCTCCGCATACCGAGCACGGCGAACCCTCCGCGCCGTGCCGAATCCGAAAGGGCCCGAGTGAGCGACAACCGACGCCGTCATACCCTCGCGCGACACGGTCAGCAGCACACCCCCGGCACCCTGGGTCAGCTGATGAAGTTCATCGCGATCGGCCTGGCCGTGGTGCTGGTCAGTGGCATCGGTGTCGGCACCTACATCTTCTACGACTTCTCCAGCACGGTCTCCGCCAACGCGGTCGACCTCGACGGTCAGGAAGACGTTCCGCCGGACATCGGCGAGTACAAGGGTGGTTTCAACCTCGTTCTCACGGGCGTCGACACGTGCGAGGAGAAGTACAAGGATCTCTTCGGCGATCGCTGCACGGGTCGCGACGCGGGGGGCACGCTCAACGATGTGAACCTGCTGGTCCACGTCTCGCAGGAACCCCGGCGGATCACGGTGGTCAGCTTCCCGCGTGACCTCATGGTGCCGATCCCCGAGTGCGAGGACGAGGACGGCAACGTCCACTCCGCCATGAGCAAGCAGCCGCTCAACACCGCCTACACCGACGGTGGCCTCAACTGCGTCGTCCAGACGATCTCGCAGCTGACCGACCAGGAGGTGCAGTTCGCGGCATCCGTCACGTTCGGCGGCGTGATCGAGATCACCAACGCGATCGGTGGTGTGGAGGTCTGCCTGGCCAACCCGATCAAGGACCGCTACACGGGCCTCGACATGGAGGCGGGCACGCACTGGCTCCAGGGGCTCGAGGCGCTGCAGTTCCTGCGCACCCGGCACGGCGTCGGCGACGGCAGCGACCTGGGACGCATCGGCAACCAGCAGCAGTACATGTCGAGCCTCGCGCGCGCCCTGATCAGCAGCGACACCCTCGGCAACGTCCCGGTCATGCTGAAGCTCGCCAACATCGGCCTCCAAAACCTCGAGACCAGCACGTCGCTCGCCGATCCGATGAAGATCGCGCAGATCGCGCTCGCCGTGAAGTCCGTTCCCTTCGAGGACATCGTGTTCCTCCAGTACCCGACGAACCAGGACAGCGCCGACCCCAACAAGGTGGTTCCGAACACGCAGGCGGCTGACGTGATGTGGGATGCGATCGAGAAGAATGCCCAGCTCCAGGTCACGCATCAGAACACGAGCAACGACGGGGTGATCGTGGCGGAGCCCACCACCCCGGTGGAGGCGACGCCCGATCCCAACGCGACGCCGAGCGACGTGGTGGCGCTGCCCGACAGCATCAAGGGCAACTCGGCCGCACAGCAGACCTGCTCCAACGGCAACGTGCGCTGACGCGCCAGGCGTCGTCTCTGCGCGCGGCCGGGCGCGGACCCGTCCGCCCCAGAGCGATCGAGGCTCCAGCCGGCACGCACGGAGGGCGGGGACGATCGCTTGCGACGCCGAGTGTGGGGGCCCGGTCGGACGGAGACGAAGCGAGGGCGGGGCGAGGTCCGTAAGAACCTGGCCCCGCCCTCATGTCTGCGGCGGAGTTGCGGTGTTTCAGCGCGCGCGACGTGTGCGCGCGACGTGCGCTGCCACGAGCCCGGCGCCGATGAGCGCGAGCACCGTTCCGCCGGTCAGGACCCAGGGCGACGTGCTGCCGCCGGTGGTCGCGAGCGATCCGGCGCTCGGATCGGCC
>NZ_SSDO01000132.1:0-5940 GCF_004794395.1 Microbacterium sp. K41
CAGCCGCCGCGACGCGGTTGCCCGTGGGCCTTGCGCGGCGCGGCGGCTGGGGCGACACCGTGATGATGCGGCCGGACATCCCCGGGACCGACCTGCTGACCGGGCGCCGCATCGCCCCGGGCCCCGTGCGGCTGGCCGAGCTGCTGGACACGTATCCCGTGGCGCTGATCGAGCTCGCGCGGTGAGGGGAACACGGTCGTGATGGAGGTGTGGGCTCCGCGGGCACGGCGGATGCGGCTGCGGCGGCTCGCGGCCGACGGCACCGCGACCGACACGGAGCTCACGGCTGCGGCCGACGGCTGGTGGCGGGGCGACGGCATCCTGGCGGACGGCGAGCGCTACGGCTTCCTGATCGACGACGACGAGCACCTGCGCCCCGACCCCCGGTCGCGGCGGCAGCCGGACGGCGTGCACGAGGCCTCGGCCGCGTTCGACCCCGCCGCGTTCGCGTGGACCGACAGCGACTGGACCGGAAGGCAGCTCGCGGGCGGGCTGATCTACGAGCTGCACCTGGGCACGTTCACACCCGAAGGCACGCTCGACGCGGCGGTCGCCCGGCTGGACCATCTGGTGGAGCTCGGCGTGACCCACGTCGAGCTGCTGCCCGTGAACGCCGTCAACGGGCGGTGGAACTGGGGCTACGACGGCGTGCTCTGGTTCGCGGTGCACGAGGAGTACGGCGGCCCGGCGGCGTATCAGCGCTTCGTGGACGCGGCGCACGCCCGGGGCCTCGCCGTGGTGCAGGACGTCGTGTACAACCACCTCGGCCCGAGCGGCAACTACCTGCCCCTGTTCGGTCCGTACCTGCGTGAGGGCGACAGCACCACGTGGGGCGACTCGGTCGACCTCGACGAGCCGGCCGTGCGGGCGTACATCATCGACAACGCCCTGATGTGGCTGCGCGACTTCCACGTCGACGGCCTGCGGCTCGACGCCGTGCACGCCCTGCACGACACCCGGCCCGTGCATCTGCTGCGCGAGCTGTCGGAGCGGGTCGACGCGCTGTCGGCGCAGCAGAACCGTCCGCTCACGCTGATCGCCGAGTCCGACCTCAACGACCCGACGCTGATCCTGCCGCGCGAGGCCGGAGGGTACGGGCTCACGGCGCAGTGGTCGGACGACTGGCACCACGCGGTGCACGTCGCGCTCACCGGCGAGACCACGGGCTACTACGAGGACTTCGCATCGCCGGAGGCCGTGGCGAAGGTCACCGACCGGGGCTTCTTCCACGACGGCACGTTCTCCACGTTCCGCGACCGCCCGCACGGAGCACCGATCCCGCCCGAGGTCCCGTCGTGGCGGCTGGTGACCTTCGCGCAGGATCACGACCAGGTCGGGAACAGGGCGGCGGGCGACCGGCTCTCCGCCACGCTCTCGCCCGATCGCCTCGCGGTCGCCGCGGTGCTCACGCTCACGGCCCCGGGCACGCCCATGCTGTTCATGGGCGAGGAGTGGGGGGCGAGCACGCCCTGGCAGTTCTTCACGTCGCACCCGGAGCCGGAGCTGGGCCGCGCGGTCGCGGAGGGCCGCACGGCCGAGTTCGCGCGCATGGGGTGGGATCCGGCGGCGGTGCCCGACCCGCAGGACCCCGACACCTTCGCCCGCTCGCACCTGGACTGGGCGGAGGTCGAGCGACCGGAGCACACGCGACTGCTGCGTCTGTACCGCGACCTCGCGCGACTGCGCCGGGAGCGGCCGGAGCTGACGGAGCCCGACACGACGCACGCGAGGGTCGAGGTGCGCGCCACCGACGGCCGCCCGGAGCATCGCGTGTACCGCATCGACCGGGGGGCGCTGTCGGTGCTGGTGAACCTCTCCCCCGCCCGGGCGGTCTTCGCGGTCGCGGACGAGGCGGTGGAGCTCGTGTCGACCGGAGCCCACACGCGCGCGGACGGCCTGCTCACGCTGCCGCCGGACAGCGCCGCAGTCGTGGGTCCGCCGTTGCACTGAGCCCCGCACGGGGAGGGGGCGGTCAGCCGCGGGCGGCCCACCATTCGCGCAGGCGCTGCTCGGCGACCTCCGGCCCGAGCACGCCCTCGTCGAGGCGCAGGTCGAGCAGGAACTTGTACGCCTCGCCCACCTCGCGGCCCGGGCGGATGCCCAGCACCTCCTGGATGCGGTTGCCGTCGAGCTCCGGGCGGATCGCGTCGAGCTCCTCCTGCTCGCGCAGCGCCGAGATGCGCGACTCGATGTCGTCGTAGGCCGCGGAGAGCCGGGCGGCCTTGCGCTTGTTGCGCGTGGTCACGTCGGCCCTGGTGAGGATGTGGAGGCGCTCCAGCAGGTCGCCCGCGTCGCGCACGTACCGGCGCACGGCCGCGTCCGTCCAGGTGCCCTCCGCGTAGCCGAAGAACCGCAGGTGCAGCTCGATCAGGGCGGCGACGGCATCGGTCGTGGCGGTGTCGAAGCGCAGGGCCTGCAGGCGCTTGCGGGCCATGCGCGCGCCGACCACGTCGTGGTGGTGGAAGGTCACGGCCCCGCCCGGTTCGAG
Organism: Microbacterium sp. K41; assembly: GCF_004794395.1. NCBI lineage: Bacteria > Bacillati > Actinomycetota > Actinomycetes > Micrococcales > Microbacteriaceae > Microbacterium > Microbacterium sp. K41. The sequence goes on from NZ_SSDO01000132.1 coordinate 2,489, forward strand.
CTTGCGGGTGCGCGGCTTGCCGATGTCGTGCAGGAGGGCGGCGATGCGCAGCGGCACGTCGGGCGCGGCGCCGGGGTGCCGGGAGTGCTCCAGCGCGATCGCCTGGCGCAGCACCGTGAGCGAGTGCTCGTACACGTCCTTGTGGTGGTGGTGCTCGTCGACCTCGAGGCGCAGCTCGCTGACCTCGGGCAGGAACTCCTCGATGAGGCCGGTGTCGACCAGCACGCGGATGCCGCGCACCGGGTCGTCGGTCTGCATCAGCCGCACGAGCTCGGACTGGATGCGCTCGGGGCTGACGATCGCCAGGGTCTCGCGGAGCTCGGTGATCGCGGCGGCGGTGTCGTCGTCGACGCGGAAGCCGAGCTGGGCGCTGAAGCGGGCGGCCCGCAGCATGCGCAACGGGTCGTCGCCGAACGACACCCGCGGGTCGGCGGGCGTGCGGAGGACCCCGGCCACCAGATCCTCCACGCCTCCGGTCGGGTCGATCAGCTTCACCGCCGGCACCTGGAGGGCCATCGCGTTCACGGTGAAGTCGCGCCGCACGAGGTCGCCGTCGATCGTGTCGCCGAACTCGACCGTGGGCTTTCGGGTGACCCCGTCGTAGCTGTCGGCGCGGTACGTCGTGATCTCGACCTGCTCGCCCCGCACGCGCGCGCCGATCGTTCCGAACGCGCGACCGATGTCCCAGTGCGCCGAGGCCACGGGCTTCACGATCGCGAGGATCTGGTCGGGCGAGGCGTTCGTGGTGAAGTCGAGGTCGTGCGTCTCCCGGCCGAGCAGGGCGTCGCGCACCGGTCCGCCCACGACGGCGAGCTCGAACCCGGCCTCGGCGAACGCCTGCGCGAGGGTGCGGACGACGGGATTCTCGGCGAGCGCGCCGAGACGGGCGAGGCCGTCGGCCATGTTGAGCATGGGTTCCAGCGTACCGGGGCGCCCGCGTTCACCTCCCCGTCGTCTCGGCGTCAGGTGACGGTCATCCGGCTTCGATGGGCTGGACGGGCCCCGTGCGGCTGAGCACGGAACCCCACCCACGAAGGACTGACATGACCTCCCCCACCCCTGCGGTGCGGTGGCGGCGTCGCGGACTCACGTCCGTCGCGCTGCTCGCCGTGCTCGGCGGCGCCGTCGTCGCTCCCGCGGCCCTCGCCGCACCCGACCCCGAGGTGCCCACCGGCTCGCTCATCACCGGCGACACCGCCTGGCACTATCTCGACGACGGCACCGACCCGTCGCCCGCCCCGGCCGCCCTGCGCGACTGGACCCTGCCCGCCTTCGACGACAGCGCCTGGAAGACCGCTCCGGGCAGCTTCGGCGCGAAGAACGGCAAGCTCGGCGCTGTCGGACCGCAGACGCCGAAGACGCTCCTGAACCACTACCTCGACGGGGTGAAGGCGCCCGCGGTCCCGACGTACTTCTTCCGCACCACGTTCGAGCTCGAGGCCGGCGTCGCCGAGCAGGTCGCAGCCCTGCAGAGCACCGTCACCTACGACGACGCGCTCGTCGTGTGGATCAACGGCACGGAGGTCGCGCGCTACGTCGACGGCCGCATCACCGACACCACCAACGTCGAGTACGCGGGCGACTCCAACGGCGACCCGCTCACCAGCACGTTCAGCGCCGAGGGCGCACTGCTGCACGACGGCACCAACACCATCGCGGTGTCGCTGTTCCAGGACCGCGCCACCAGCTCCGACATCTACTTCGACATGTCGTCGCTCACGCTCGTGCCCGCGTCCGACCCCGGCACCCCGGTGATCGCCCCGCCCACGCGCGTGATCCTCACCCCGACCGAGCGGCCCGAGGTGTCGCAGTCGTTCTCGTGGCTCGCGGGTGACGCCTCGCACACGGTCGGACAGGTCGAGATCGGCGCGGCGGCCGGCGGTGAGACGCGCGTCGTCGACGCGTACGACGCGGGGGTCGTGAACGGCAACCCGAACAAGCACTTCTCGGCCACCGTGACCGGACTCACCCCGGCGACGGAGTACCGCTACCGCGTGGGTCTCCCCGGCAGCTGGAGCGACTGGTTCACCTTCCGCACGGCCGACCCGAACGCCACCGACTTCCAGTTCCTGTACTACGGCGACGCCCAGATCGGTCTGGACACCACGTGGCCGAGCGTCGTGAAGCAGGCCGAGGCGAACGCACCGCGCTCCATCGGCTCCGTGCACGCGGGCGACCTGATCAACACGTCGAGCAACGAGAACGAGTGGCTCAACTGGTTCAAGGGCATGGAGGACTCGGCCGTCCGCACCAACGTGATGGCGGCCCCCGGCAACCACGAGTACTCCGGCGACAAGCTGCTCACGGCGTGGAAGGCCGCCTTCGAGTACCCGCACAACAACCCCTCGATGAGCTCGATCGGCGCCCTGGCCGACCTCGCGAAGGGCGACTCCCCCGTGGCGCAGCAGTACCGCGCGTTCTTCGAGCACTGGAGCGCGTTCGCCGCGGAGACCGCGTACTACACCGACTACCAGGGCGTGCGCTTCATCACGCTGAACGCGACGCGCGACACGACCTTCCTCACCCCGGCCGGCCTCCCGTCGTGCTCGGGCGCGGACTGCCCGTCGTCGCAGATCGGCACGCTGTGGACGCGGTTCCAGGCGGCGTGGCTCGACCTGCTGCTGCAGAACAGCCCCTCGAAGTGGAACGTCGTGACCTTCCACCAGCCGGTGTTCTCGGCGTCGGCCGGCCGTGACGAGCCGGTGCTGCGTGCCGAGTGGCTGCCCGTGTTCCAGCGCAACGACATCGACCTGGTGCTGATGGGCCACGACCACACGTACGCCCGCGGTTACGTGAACACCGACGCGACCGACACCCCCGGCCTCACCACGGGCCCCGTGTACGTGGTATCGAACTCGGGCGCGAAGCACTACGACCTGGAGACCCCGGAGAAGAACGTCTGGACCAACAACGGCGCCACCCAGGTGCTGCGCGGCGAGGGCGTGACCACGTACCAGGTGATCGACGTGTCGAAGAACCAGCTCGTGTACCGGTCGTACCTGGCGGAGAAGACGGCGTCCGCGTCGACCGACCTGCCCGTGGGAGCCGTGTACGACACGTTCACGGTGACGAAGTCCGACGCGGGCGAGAAGTGGGTGACCGAGGCCGGGGTCACTCCCCCGGTGACCGAGGAGCCGGAGCCCGAGCAGCCCGCGTCCGTCGACCTGGGCGCGACCACGGTCGCGGCGGGCGGCACGGTCACGGTCTCGGGCAGCGGCTTCGCGGCGGGTGCCGAGCTGCAGCTGGAGCTCCGCAGCGACCCGGTGTCGCTGGGCACGGTGACGGCCGCGGCCGACGGGTCGTTCTCCCGCACCGTCACGATCCCCGCGGCCACCCCGGCCGGTGCGCACACGCTCGCCGTGATCCTGCCGGACGGCACCGAGGTCACGGCCGCGCTCACCGTGACCGCGGCCGCGGGCGGCGGGGCGACCACTCCGGGCCAGGGCGGCTCG
>NZ_SSDO01000014.1:0-718 GCF_004794395.1 Microbacterium sp. K41
CTCGTCGGCGCTGCGCGTGGGGAGCCCCGCGCCGCGGACGACGGAGGTGGGCATGCCGTGCACGGCGGCGATCGCGGCACCCATCGACTCGGCGGCACCGCGGCCGGCGGGCACCATCGGCGCCTCGATCTGGAAGCCGGGCAGCAGCTCGGTCACCAGTGCGCGTCCGTCGCCCAGGCGCGTCTCGCCCACGTATGCCGGGGCGCGGAAGGGCAGCATGGCGCGGGCGCCGTCACTGAGCGCGCGCAACGCGATGGCCTCGGCCGCGAGCTCGCGCGCCGCATCGTCGTCGTCGGCCACGCGGATCGCCAGTTCCCTGCCGTCGGCGAGAGAGGCGACGGCGGAGTCGAAGCGGCCGTCGCCGTCGGCGGTGAGCGCTCGGGTGCCCGTGACCTCAGCGCCGGGAAGTGCGGCCGTCACCGCCGCGGCTAGAGTGAATGGAGAGCGTCCCATGCCCCCAGGGTAGGTGGGCTCAGGGGCGGTCCCGCCTCCGCCACGCCCGTGAAAGGGGGAGTCGATGAGCATTCCGCGTCCGTTCTTCGACCGCGCAGCGGAGCTCCGTGAGGAGCCGGGCGTGATCGACCGTCTGCGCGACGATCCCCGGTCACGGGTGATCGTGGTGCGCGAGGGCCGCGTGCGCGTGCTCGACTCCGCCCTCGTCCGCGTCGCTCCCGACGCCGTGGGGGAGGCGACCTGGGCGCTGCTCGGCCGCGACGCC
>NZ_SSDO01000133.1:0-291 GCF_004794395.1 Microbacterium sp. K41
CCCGCGCGCCGTGGACCACCTGCTCGCCCAGCTCGGGGCGCCGCGCCGCTGACGGCCCCTGCCACGGACGCGAGAGCCCCGGATCCGCAGAGGATCCGGGGCTCTCGTCGCACGGGGGCCGCTCAGTCCTCGAACGGACGCGCCACCACCTCGCCGGACGCCGTCTGCACGACCTCCCAGCCCGCGTCGAGCTCGGCGAGCGCCCGGCCCTCCAGCCAGGTGAGCGTCCAGTGTCCGGTGAGCCCGCGGGCCTCGACGTCGGCGATCGCGGGGCGCAGCGCCTCCGGGACC
>NZ_SSDO01000134.1:0-6003 GCF_004794395.1 Microbacterium sp. K41
ACCGGCGTCCCCGCGGGCAGCCCGGTCGCGGCCGAGGCCTCCGCGGTCACGGCACCGACGACCTGCCCGCACTCGACCACGGGCGGCAGGATGCGACGGTCGATGCCGACGAGTCCGGCGAGCTCGTCCGACCAGTCGCGCGCCCGCAGATCGAACAGGGCCGAGCTGGAGCCGCTGGTGGGCTCGGTCACGAACGCCCCGGTGAGCCGCGTGGTGACCCAGTCGCTGAGCATCCCGAAGTGGCGGGCGGCGGCGAGCACGTCGGGCTGGTGGCGGGCGATCCACCGCAGCCGGGCGGGGGCCGTGATCGACACCCAGTCGCCCGCGGTGCGGTACACCTCGTCGGCCACGCCCTCGGCCACCAGCTCCTCGGCCTCGGCGCGCGCCCGGCCGTCGGTGTTGGGGCACGCCCACAGCTCGCGCCCCTCGGCGTCGGACAGCACGAAGCCCTCGCGCATGCTCGACGCGGCGACCGCGGCCACGCGTCGCTCGCCCAGCCGCGCGACCACCTCGGACACGGCGCCCGCGATGGCCGTCCAGCCGCCATCGGTGTCGAACACGGTGCCGCCGGGGTGACCGGGCACGGCGACGTGGGTCCACTCGCGAGCGGCCTGAGTGACCAGGCGACCCTCGATGTCGAAGGCGAGGGCACGCGCGGAACCGGTGCCCGCGTCGATCGCGAGGAAGACGTCGCTCAGCGCTCCCATCGCAGCTCACCTCCCGCGAGGAACCGCTCGATCTCGGCGGCGAGCATGTCGGCGCCGCGGGCGAGGGTCTGGTGGGTGGCGCCGGCGAGGTGCGGGGTGAGGATGAGGTTCGGCTGGGCGACCAGGTCGCGCCACGGACCGTCGGGCTCGTTCACGTCGAGCGCGACCCCGGCGAGGTGCCCGCTGCGCAGCCCGTCGAGCAGCGCCTGTTCGTCGACGAGCGACTCCCGGGCCGTGTTGATCAGGAACGACCCCTGCGGCATGCGGGCGATCTGCTCGGCGCCGATCAGGTGGCGGTTGTCGGCGGTCGCCCTGGCGTGCACGCTCACGACGTCGCTGCCGGCGAGCAGCGCGTCCAGGTCGGACACGATGGTCGCATCGGTCACCGTCGCCGGATCGACGTAGGGGTCGTACGCCGCGATGGTGGCGCCGAGCGCCCTGGCCCGCGCGGCGACGAGCCGGGCGACGTTGCCGTAGCCGATCAGCCCGAGGCGCAGGCCCTTCACCTCGCGCCCGAACCACCTCGCACCCTCGAACGTCGACTCCGCGAGCGGACGCCCCTCGGCCACGCGCTCGTCGACGTCGCGCAGCGATGCGGGCACGTTCCGCACGATCGAGATGAGGAACCCGATCGTGAGGTCGGCCACGGCGTCGGCGTTCTTGCCCGGCGTGGTGGTCACGCGCACGCCGCGCTCGCGGGCCGCGGCGAGGTCGACGTTGACGGGTCCGCCGCGCGCGCAGCCGAGCAGCCGCAGCCCGGGGAGCGCGGCGAGCACGTCGGCCGTGAACGGCGCGGCATGGAAGGCGACCACGTCGTACCCCTGCGCGAGTCGCGCGACCTCGGCCGGGTCGCCCTCGAACTCGTGGATCGACGACGCGTCCCACGTCGGCTCCGCGATCGTCATGGTGGCCGTGTCCACGGGGATCCCCCGCTGCGCGAACGCGCGGGTGAACACCTCGGCGGTCATGTAGCTGTCGCCGATGACGAGGATGCGGTGGTCGGTCATGTGCGGGTCTCCCGGTGGGGTCGGTGGGGCGGGTGCGGGTCAGCGGAGGGCGGCGGGGTAGCGGCCGGACGCGGTCTCGTTCGAGATGCCGGCGGCGTCGAACCCGGTGTCGACGCTCACGCGCAGACGGTCGGTGCGCACGGATGCGCGGGAGAAGTCGATGGGCTGTCCGCCCTGGTCGTACGCGACGGCCTCGACCACGACGATCGGGTGTCCCGGCTCCACTTCGAGCAGCCCGGCCAGCATGCGGTCGGCGGACACGGCCTCGATCGTGCGGTGCATGCGCGCGATGCGCACCCCGGTGACCCGGGTGATGGCGGCGTACAGGCTCGCGCGCGGGTCGCGCAGGTCGGGCAGCACCCCGGCGAACCGCGTCGGGAGGTAGTTGATCACGTGCACGGCCGTGCGAGCGCCGACGGCACGCACGCGCTCCAGCACGAAGCCCATGCCGTCGGCGGAGTCGCGTCCGACGACCGCGGCCGCCCACGACGGCAGCGGCTCGATGCCCGCGCGGAGGATCTCCGAGCTCAGGGCGCTGCGGCCGTCTTCGCTGTATTCGCCCAGCAGGCTGGGGGCCGAGGGCAGCGTCCAGGCGGAGGGGCCCTGCGCGCGCTCGACGAAGGCACCCTTGCCCTGCTGACGGGAGATGATCCCGGCGGTCTCCAGCCGCGACAGCGCGTCGCGGACCGAGGTGCGGGAGGCGGCGAAGTGGGCGCGCAGCTCGTTCTCGCTGGGCAGGCGGTCGCCCGGACCCCAGGTGCCGTCGGCGATCTGCGCCTCGACGGCGCGCATGATCTGGAACCAGATGGGTGCCGTCGACGTGCGGTCGAGCGGCGGCAGGGTGAGCGGGGACATTCCGGCCTCTTCGGTGAGCGGGTGCGGAGACCTCGGCGTCTCCGAGCCGGACGACTCCTGTCCGGACATGTATCGATCATCGCGGAGCACATGTCTCCTCTGAAGAGACAAGTCAGAACTTCGCCGCCGCGATCCCCTCCCGGCTCTTTATATGGGCACGATCAGGCTTTTCCTCGCGTCATCCGCCATCGACGACCGCGCTCGTCCCGCCCGGCCCCGCCCACTCGACCCTCCCCGTCGATACAAGTCCTCCCCCGTCCGCGTCTCGTCCCCCCTCGGGGACCCCCGCCCCCTCCCGTGCGGCGGGATCGGGGTCAGAGCGCGAGGTGAAGTCGCAGCGCCTCGTCGAGCGCGCCCATCAGCTCCGCAGGCACCCAGCCGACGGGGCGCACGATGCGGGCCACGGCGATGGTGCGCACCTGCTCGGCCTGCGCCTTGCTGTCTCGGTCGAGGCCCGTCGCGGCAGCGGGCAGCAGGACCTGGAAGGGCCACACGCGCTCCGTCGCCGTGGTGAGCGGCACCACGGTGACCGTGGCGCCCGGGCGACGGATCGCCACCGCGTTGGCGGTGTTGTTGCTCACCACGACCGCCGGCCGCGTCTTGCGCGCCTCGGAACCGATGCCCGGGTCGAACGAGGCGAGGACGATCTGCCCACGGCGGAGCAGCGCGACCGCGACGTCACTCACGCCGAAGCCAGGCCATCGTCGGCGGCGGAGTCCCACTCCTCGTCGTAGCCCTCGCCGTAGGCCTCGGCATAGGCGTCGGCGAGCCGGCTCTCGCGGAGGAGCCGAACCGCGTCCTGGATCGCCGCCGACCGGGACGGGTAGCGGCCCTCGAGCGTCTGCGCGTCGAGGAAGGCGAGGTCGCCGTCCGGCAGACTCAGGCTGATCTTCGCGGTGCTCACGCGGCCATCCTACCCCGGTAGCACCACGGGTACCACCGCCCCCATGCCCGGTGCGGGACGGAAAACGCACCCCCCCGGCGCCTTCCGGGGCGCACTTTCGATCCCGGACGCGCACCCCCGGGCCCGCCGCCCGGATGCGGGACGGAAAACGCACCCCCGAATGGCTCCGGAGGTGCGTTTTCGATCCCGCGCGGGGGCGCAGGCGGGCGTGGGGTGGGGTCAGCGCTTGCCGGCGATCTGACGGCCGACGATCTCGCGCATGATCTCGTTCGTCCCGCCGTAGATGCGGTGCACGCGCGCGTCGAGGAACGCCCGCGCGATGGGGTACTCGGTGATGTAGCCGTAGCCGCCGTGCAGCTGCACCCCGGCGTCGAGCACCTCCCACTCGCGCTCGGTCGCCCAGAACTTGACCTTCGCGGCCTCCTCGGCCGACAGCTTGCCGTCCTTGTAGGCCAGCAGCGCGCGGTCGATGTAGGCCCACAGCGCGTCGACCGTGGTGGCCATGTCGGCGATCTGGAAGCGGCTGTTCTGGAAGTCGATGATCCGCTCGCCGAACGCCTCGCGGTCGCGGGTGTACGCCACGGTCCAGTCGAGGGCGGCCTGCGCGGCGGCGGCACCGGCGACCCCGATCGACAGGCGCTCGAGCGGCAGGTTCATCATCAGCTGGATGAAGCCCTTGCCCTCGACGCCGCCGATGAGGTTCTCCTCCGGCACGAACACGTCGCTGAACGACAGCTCGGCGGTGTCGTGCCCGTGGAAGCCCATCTTGCTGAGCTTCTTGCCGTGCTCGAAGCCCTCCATGCCGTCTTCGATCAGCACGAGGCTGAAGGCGTCGGGGCGGTTGCCCTCGCCGGTCTTGACGAACGTGACGACCAGGTCGGCCGTGGCGCCGGACGAGATGAACGTCTTCGCGCCGTTCACGAGGTACCCGCCGTCGACCTTCTTGGCGGTGGTCTTGATGCCGCGCAGGTCGGAGCCGGCGCCCGGCTCGGTCATGGCGAGCGCACCGACGACCTCGCCGGTGGCCATGCGCGGCAGCCACTTCTGCTTCTGCTCCTGCGTGCCCATGTGCACGAGGTACGGCACAGCCAGGTCGTCCTGGATGCCGAAGGCTCCGGCGAGAGAGCCGGCGCCGGCGGCGATGACCTCTTCGTTCACGATCGCGCGGAAGCGGTAGTCCTGCAGCATGCCCGCGCCGCCGAACTCCTCGGGGACCGACAGGCCGATGATGCCCGCCTCACCCGCGGCGCGCATGGTGTCGCGGTCGACCTCTCCCGCGGCGTCCCACTTCTCGATCGCCTCGCCCGTCACGTGGCGCTTGACGAAATCCTTGACGAGGTCCCGGAAAGCCTCGTGGTCCTCTTCGTAGATGTCGCGTTCCATGCCGTCCTCCCGAACGTGTCGTGCCTCATTGCTCCGGCGATTCTACGGCCGACAGCGGGCCCGGCAGGGGACATTGTGAGAATGCATCCCACGGATCGTGACACTCGGTACCGGGGTTGTGGGAAGCCTCAATCGGCTCATCGACGGCGCGCCGGGACGCGGCGGGATCGCCGACCGGGAGACTCGGGGCATGCAGGAAGTCTGGCCGTACATCACCGCCCTGTGGTTCACCGTCGCGCTCCTCGCCGGAGGATTCGCCCGCACGCGGGGGCGCTCGGCGTGGGTGTGGTTCCTGCTGACGCTGTTCACCGGACCGATCGCGGCGTTCCTCCTCGTCGTCTGGCCATCCGTCGAGACGCGCAGCCCGCGCTGAGGGCAGCCGGGCGTCAGTGCGCGTAGTCGGGCGCCGCGGGCAGCCCGAAGAACTCCTCGAGCGTGTGATACCCGCCCTCGTGGTACGCCGCCGCGAGGTCGACGCCGACGTACCGCAGGTGCCACGGCTCGGGTGCGTAGCCGGTCACGGGCGTGCCGACCTCTTCGTAGCGCACGATGAAGCCGAACTCCCAGGCGTGCGCGGCGACCCAGTCGCTCTGGCCCGTGCCGCCGAACCCGTCGAGGCCGCCGCAGCCCGTAGCGCACGCCACCACATCCAGCGCCAGGCCGGTCTGGTGCTCGCTGTGCCCGGGGCGCGCCGAGCCGGCGTCGGCCTCGGCCTGCCCCTGGGCACGGACGTGCGAGTCGTAGGTCGAGACCTGGAGCCCGTACGAGCGGTAGCCGTTGTTCGCGCCCAGCCGCCCGACGCCTGCCGTCTGAGCGGCATCGGCCATCGCGCCGACGGCGGCGGCCACGTCGGGGCGCACGAGGCCGGAGGGCGTGGTCATCTGCACGGGCACGGCGTCGAGGAGCGCCGGCTCGTAGTCGGCCGGGGTCAGCGGAAGACCCTTGTTCACGACGACCCAGACGCGGGCGGGGTCGGTCAGCGAGATGCACGGCGCGTTGCCGGCGACCACCGCCTCGCGGAACGCCGCACCGCCACCGAACCCGGCGATCGTCGCCGCGTCGTCACCGTTCGCGATGGCCTGCTGCACTCCGGGCTCGGCGCACGGGTCGGCCGCGGGGATCGCCGCCGTCCGCACCGCCGGCACCT
>NZ_SSDO01000135.1:0-923 GCF_004794395.1 Microbacterium sp. K41
CCACGTTCTCCGCGTCGCGGAGCGTCCGCTCGGCCGCTGCGGCGACGTACACCTCCTCGCGCGAGCCCCTGGCGCGCGCCAGCACGGCGATCCCGTCGTCGGTGACCGAGCCGACCAGCACGGTCATCGCCCGCGACGCGGTCGGGAACGCGCCGAGGAAGCCGCGTGCGGACTCCGCCGCGTCCTGCGCCGTGAGCGCGACGATCAGCGAGGGGCGCGTGGTCAGGGTGCGCACCGCCGCGAACGCGCTCTGCCAGTCGGTGTCCACGAGTCGTGCGTGCACGGGGGCCATGGCGTCGGTGAGCGCGGGAAGGAGCGCGGTGCCGTCGACGCCGGTGACCCTGGCCCGAACGACCCGGTCGAACATCAGCAGGTGCACGTGGTCGCCCGCGCGGGAGGCGAGGGCCGCGAGCAGGAGCGCGGCCTCGAGGCTCGCATCCAGGCGGGTGCCGTCGCCCACGCGGGCCGCTGCCGTGCGACCCGTGTCGACGAGGATGACGACGTGGCGGTCGCGTTCCGGGCGCCAGGTCCGCAGCATCGTGGTCCCGGCCCTGGCGGTCGCGCGCCAGTCGATCGAGCGCACGTCGTCGCCCCGCACATACTCGCGCAACGAGTCGAACTCGGTGCCCTGACCGCGCACCTGGATGCTCGTGTTGCCGTCGAGCTCCCGCAGCCGGGCAAGCCGGGAGGGGAGGTGCTTGCGGGAGCTGAACGCGGGCAGCACGCGGATGGCGCCGCGGACGAGGTGGCGCGCCTGCCGTCCCGCGATACCGAGGGGCCCGCGCGAGCGGATCACGACGAACTCGCTCACCAGTTCGCCGCGACGGCGAGGATGCAGCGGCAGCTCGACCCGTCCGCGCTCACCCGACGCGATGCGCAGGCGCTGGCGCGCCAGGGGCGCACCGGCGGTGGGCTGCCAGGCG
>NZ_SSDO01000136.1:0-5534 GCF_004794395.1 Microbacterium sp. K41
CGTGCCGTCGGAGCGCGCCAGCACGACGGGCACGGCCACCGTGACGCGCAGGTCGCCGCGCCGGTCGCCCAGCTCCACCGCGATGTCGTCGAGCCCCACGCCTGCGGCATCCCTGGCGATGCCGAGGGCGATCCGGTGCAGGGCGCGGGCCTCGACGGACGTGGCCCCCGCCACACCCGTCGACGCCCCTGCCCGCTCGACGCTCACGAGGACGACCGCCGTCCGCGGACCACCTCGGCGAGCGCCCGGACGTCCAGGCGACCGTCGGCGATGCGCCCGGCCGCCGCGCCGACGAGCATCGCGAGGAGCACGAGCAGGAACGCCCAGAAGCCCAGCACGATCCAGGTCAGTGCGAGGACCGCGGCCGCAGCTCCGCCGATCACCGAGGCGTTCACTGGACTCGCGCCTCCTCGGCGTCGGCGTCGTCGTCCGAGGGGATGTGCACGTCGTTGACGCTCACGTTGATCTCGGCGACGTCCATGCCGACCAGGTCGACCATGGCCCGGTGGATGGCCGTGCGCACGTCGTCGGCCACCTTCTGCAGCGACACCGGGTACTCCGCGACGATCGTGACGTCGACGGCCACCTGCGTCTCGCCGACCTCCACGCTCACGCCCTGCGAGAGGTCGGTCGTGTTCAGCACGTCTCGGATCGCGCCCATCATGCGGGCAGCCCCGCCGCCGAGCGCATAGACGCCGCTGACCTCACGGGCCGCGATGCCCGCGATCTTCGCGACGACCGCGTCCTCGATCGTGGTCTTCCCCACCGCTGCGGCCTGCGCCGTCGGTACGACCTGAGCCTTGGGCTGGCTGCCCCCCGTCACGTTCGCCATCTCGAGCTCCTTCATCCGTGTGTCCGCACCGTGGGGCGCGGGCCGTGTTCTTACGACACCACTAAGACGCATGAGGCACCTCGGACGTCACGAATTCGTCGACGGTTTTTCCGGGCGGGCAGAGAAACGCACTCTCACAGTGCACTCCAAGGTTGAAAGTGCAAAGTTGCACTCTATGGATGCAAGTGCAGAATCGACGAGGGAGCAGCGCAAGCGCGAGACGTCTCGCGCGCTCACCTCGGTGGCGCGGCGCTGGACGGTCGAACGGGGCTTCGCCGGCTTCACGATCGAGGAGCTGTGCACCGAGGCCGGGGTGTCGCGCCGCACGTTCTTCAACTACTTCGAGAGCAAGGAGAACGCGGTCTTCGGCATCGCCGTGATCGACTCCCGCCAGGAGGAGCTGGAGGACGCTTTCGCGAACGCCGACGGCGACCTGCTCGACGACTTCGTCGAGCTCACCGTCGCCCGCTTCTCCCTGTTCGACCCCGTCGAGCATGCCGCCGAGCTGTTCGCCGTGATCGAGCACGAACCGCGACTGCTCAAGGCCGCGTTCGAGCAGCAGGAGAAGCACGAGCGGCGCGACGTCGCCCTGATCACCCGCCGGCTCGAGGGCGTCGAGGACGCCGAGCTGCGCGCGCAGGTGCTCGTGCAGTCCGTCGGTGCCCTCGTGCGCCTGTGCATGGAACAGCTCCTGCACCACCACTCCACCGAGCCGTTCGCCGAGCTGATCCGACGCCGTCTCCGGCTCGCGCGCGACCTGTACTCCCCCGCACAGAAAGCCCACTGAATGTCCGCCACCGCCACCGCCGACGCGCCCTTCCTGCTCACGAAGCGTCGCATCTGGATCATCTTCAGCGCCCTGATCGCCGGCATGCTGCTCGCGAGCCTCGATCAGACCATCGTGTCGACCGCGATGCCGACCATCGTGGGCCAGCTCGGCGGCGTCGACCACCAGGTGTGGATCACGACCGCGTACCTGCTGGCCACCACCATCGTGATGCCGATCTACGGCAAGTTCGGCGACGTGCTCGGTCGTCGCAGCCTGTTCCTCGTCGCGATCGCGCTCTTCACGCTCGCGTCGGTGGGCTGCGCCCTGGCGACCGACTTCTGGATGTTCGTCGTGTTCCGGGCGCTGCAGGGCCTCGGCGGCGGCGGACTGATGATCCTGTCGCAGGCGATCATCGCCGACATCGTGCCCGCCAACGAGCGCGGCAAGTACATGGGTCCGCTCGGTGCCGTGTTCGGGCTCTCCGCCGTGGCCGGTCCGCTGCTCGGCGGGTTCTTCGTCGACCACATGACGTGGCAGTGGGCGTTCTACATCAACATCCCGGTCGGGATCGCGGCGTTCGTGATCGCGCTGGTCGCGCTGCAGCTGCCCAGCAAGAAGGCCGAGAAGCGCATCGACGTGCTCGGCGTGATCTTCCTCTCCCTCGCGACGACGTGCCTGATCTTCTTCACCGACTTCGGCGGCGACAAGGAGTTCGGGTGGGATTCGCTGGCGACCTGGGCGTGGGGCGCCGGCCTCGTGGTCGCCGCGACCGCGTTCGTCATCACCGAGTCCAGGGCGCAGGACCCGATCATCCCGCTGAGCCTGTTCCGCAACCCGATCTTCGTGAACGCGACGGCCATCGGACTGGTGCTCGGGATCGGCATGTTCGCGGCGATCGGCTTCGTGCCCACGTTCCTGCAGATGTCGTCCGGCACGTCGGCCGCGGCCTCCGGGCTGCTGATGATCCCGATGATGGTGGGCCTGATGGGCACGTCCATCTTCTCGGGCATCGCGATCTCGAAGACCGGGAAGTACAAGGTCTACCCGATCGTCGGCACGATCGTGACGGGCCTCTCGATGGTCGCGATGACCACGCTGTCGGCCGAGACGCCGATCTGGCTGATCTGCGTCTTCCTGTTCGTGTTCGGCGCGGGCCTCGGGCTCATCATGCAGGTCGTGGTGCTGGTGGTCCAGAACGCCGTGCCCGCGGGCGAGATCGGCACCGCGACGAGCACCAACAACTACTTCCGGGAGGTGGGGGCATCCCTCGGAGTGGCCGTGTTCGGCACGATCTTCACGACGCGGCTGACGGAGAACCTGCTCGGCGTGTTCGCCGGAGCCGGTGCCTCGCCGGATCAGGCGTCGCAGGCCGCGTCGACCATCGACCCCGCAACGCTCAGCGCGCTGCCCGACGAGGTGCGCGACGGGATCGTGACCGCGTACGCCGATGCGCTCGCCCCGGTGTTCTGGTACCTGGTGCCGTTCGTGGCGCTCGCGCTGCTGCTGTCGCTGTTCCTCAAGCAGATCCCCCTGTCCGACCAGGCGGGACTCGTGGCACGCGGCGAAGCCATCAGCGGCGAGGAGGCGGAGCGGCTGGAGGCCGCTCAGCGCGCCGGCGGACGGACGCCCACCGTGGTCGACGGGCCGGAGGGGTCCGACCCGTCGACCGCGGACCGGTGACCGGTCAGGGGAGGTCGGCGACGTCGAGGTCGTCGTCGTCGTCTTCGCTGGCCGGAAGGTCGTCGGGCTCGGGGTCGTGATCGTTGGTGACGATGTCGGCGTCCACACCGACGGCGTCCACCTCGGGGCCATCGTCGGCGGCGTTGCTGTTCGGGTCTGACATGGGATCTCCGTTCCTCGGCCTCGTGGAGCGCCAGTCTCCCGTGCCGGCGGGCCCGAGCGCAGGGGCTTGACATGACCTCCGGGTTCCGGATGGCCCGTGCGGCCGAGGGCGCTGGCCATGGTCGGGCGGCCCGGCGCGCGCGGGGCCGGGTGTCACGGTCAGCTCTGCTCCCCGACGGCCTGTGCGGGATTAGCCGAGCCAGCGGGGACGGAGCGCACCGCACGCTCAGCTCCGCTCCCTGGGAGCCTGCGCGGGATCAGCCGAGCCAGCGCGGGCAGAGCGCGCCGCAGGCTCAGCTCCGCTCCCCGACGGCCTGTGCACTGACGGTGACGATCGCGAACACGACGGCGGCGATGCGGTCGTCGTCCGTGGGCGTGGGGGTCCCACAGCACGTCGGTGCCGATCACCTCGGCGGTCATGTCGTCGAGCGGCTGCTCCTCGTCGCGGGCAAGCCCGTCGGCGAGCCAGGCGGCCGCGCGGCGCAGGTCGGCGCGATCGATCGTGTGGTGGGGGTCCTCGATCGACGCGCCGAGCACGTCGGCGACGGAGACTCCCCGGCAGCGGAGCCCGGCCACCGCACCGGACAGTGCGCCCGCCGCGACCGCGAGGCCGTAGCCCGCGGCGATGAGCTCGTCCCAGGAGACGGGGCCCGCGATGTCCTCCAGTCCGAGCGAGACGCCCGCCCTGTCCGTCACGGCGACCATCACCGCCCGATGCGCATGGCAGTAGACAGCGGTCGCGGAGGGAGCGGGGGTCGGCACGGCGGTCCTCTTTCCGGGGAGCCCGCCTCGCTCGTCCGCGCGAGGGCACGGAACGGCTCTCACTCTAGTCCGCGGATACGACGAAACCCCCGGACGTATCCGGGGGTTTCGAGCTGTAGCAGGAGCGGGGCTTGAACCCGCGACCTCACGATTATGAGTCGTGCGCTCTCACCAACTGAGCTACCCTGCCGCACGGCATCCGCATCGCAGATGCGAACTCCGAGCCCCGAGTCAGGATTGAACTGACGACCCCTTCCTTACCATGGAAGTGCTCTGCCACTGAGCTATCGGGGCGTGCTGCCCCTCGCGGGGCAACCACACGAGAATACCATCACTGTGGCGTCCTCATGAAATCAGGCCGGTCAGTACGACGTGCGTCCGGCGTTGGCGCGGAGCCACGGCATCGGGTCGATCGTCGTGCCGTTGACGATGAGCTCGAAGTGGAGGTGCGCGCCGTAGGAGCGGCCCGTGTTCCCGGTCTTGCCGATGACGGTGCCGACGGTGACCCGGTCGCCCGCCTTCACCTGGAGCGAGCCGTACTGCATGTGCGCATAGTGGCTGGTGATGGTCTGGCCGTCGATCACGTGGTCGATGTAGACCGTGACCCCGTAGGCGCCGCCCTGCTCCGTGGCGGTGCGCACCACGCCGTCGGCGATCGCCTGGATGGGCGCGCCGTTGCCGGGGGTGAAGTCGATGCCCTCGTGCAGGCGTCCGCTGCGCATGCCATAGCCGTACGACATGCCGACGCCGACCATGAACGGCCACTGGATGGCGGCGTCGGGGTCGTTCGTGAAGACCTCGCCCGAGTAGTTGATGCCCTGCTCGGCCGCGACCTCGACGAGCGAGACCGTGCTGTAGTCGTCGTTGCGGGTGAGCGGTGCGTTCTGCACGTCGGAGGGCGCGACGAAGGCCTGAATCTCGTCCTTCGCCGACCCCGCGGCGTCGGCGGCGGCAGCGGTCACGAGGGAGGTCGAGGCCATCGACCCTCCGCGCGCGGCGGCGACGGCCTCGGCGGGCAGCGTCATGGAGACCGCGAGCAGTCCGGCCAGACCCATGACACCGACGGTCGCGCCGACCGTCACGAAGCGCCGGAGACGGCGGGGACGCGATGCGACGTGTTCGGCCGCCGCACCCTGCACGTCGGCGGCGCTGGCGAACGACCGGGCACTCGCGGCCGCAGCAGGGACGGTGCGCACGGTGCCGGTGCTACGGAAGGCGCGCGAGGCACGCTCGAACGCGTCTCCCTCGGCGTCGGCTTCGGCCACGAACGGCTCGGAGGCCGGCGGGATGGCCTCGGCGGCTGCGGCCTCGGCGGGTGCCTCGTGCGTC
>NZ_SSDO01000137.1:0-4136 GCF_004794395.1 Microbacterium sp. K41
ACTCGGCCGGCCGGGATGTGGCGGCGACCGCGGACTCGCGCGCGGGAGGCGCCGCGACCGGAGCGGCGGTGTGGGGGGACGGGTGGAGCGATGCGAGCGGATCGATGCCCGAGGCGGCCCGTGCCAGCACCTCGTCGAGTTCGAGGTGCGCGAGCCCCGGATCGTCGAGCTCGTCCCACGTGCGCGGCGCCGCGACCCACGGCCGCTCGCGCCCCCGCAGCGAGTACGGGGAGATCGTGGTCTTCTTGGCGTTGTTCTGGCTCCAGTCGAGGAACACGCGCCCGCCACGGACGGCCTTCGACATCACGCTGGTGGCGAGGTCGGGGTGCTCGTTCTCGATGATGCGGGCGAGCTCCTTCACGACCGCGGAGACCTCGGTGCTGGTCTGTTCCCCTGGCAGGGCGGCGTAGAGGTGGATGCCCTTGCTGCCGCTGGTCACCGGGAGCGGATCGAGGCCCATGCCCCGCAGGAGCACCCGGGCCAGGCGGGCGACCTCGGCGCACGCGGGCAGCCCGACGCCCGGGCCGGGATCGAGGTCGAGCACCAGGCGGTCGGGGCGTCCGGGCAGACCGTCCGCCGTGAACCGCCACTGCGGCACGTGCAGCTCGATCGCGGCCACCTGGGCGAGCCACACCAGCGTCGGCACGTCGTCGACCAGCGGATACTCCTTCGGTCCGTCGGAGTGCTGGATGGCCTGGCGGGCGATCCACTCCGGGGCGCCGGGTTCGAGCTGCTTCGTGAAGAACGCGTCGGCCGGGGCCTCTGCGGTCCCCACCCCCTCCACCCAGCGCTTCCGGGTGACGGGGCGACCGTGCAGGAGCGGCAGCAGCTGCGGCGCGATCGCGGTGTAGTAGGCGATGATCTCGCCCTTGGTGGTGCCGGTGGCGGGGTACACGATCTTGTCGAGGTTCGTGACGCGCAGCCGTCGGCCGTCGATCTGCACGACCTGCGCCTCTCCCACCATGGGCCCAGCGTAGTCAAGGGCTGGTCGTGACAGGTGGGGCTGGTGTCTACTGGTGGGATGAGGACCATCTGGAAGGGCGCACTGACGTTCGGGCTCGTGAACGTCCCGGTCAAGGTGTACTCGGCGACGGAGGACCACGACGTGCCGCTGCATCAGGTGCACGACAAGGACGGCGGGCGCATCCGCTATCAGCGCACGTGCGAGGTGTGCGGCGAGACCGTCGCGTACTCCGACATCGACCGCGCCTACGTGGAGGACGGACAGACGGTCGTGCTCACCAAGGACGACCTCGCGGCCCTCCCGGCGGAGAAGAGCCGGGAGATCGACGTGGTCGAGTTCGTGCCGTCCGACCAGGTCGACCCGCTCACGCTCGACAAGCCCTACTACCTCGAGCCGGATTCGAAGTCGCCCAAGGCGTACGTGCTGCTGCGCAAGACGCTCGAGCAGACCGACCGCACGGCGATCGTGCGCTTCACCCTGCGGCAGAAGACGCGACTCGCGGCGCTGCGCGTGCGGGGCAAGGTGCTGGTGCTGCAGACGCTGCTCTGGTCGGACGAGGTGCGCGAGGCGGAGTTCCCCTCGCTCGACGAGGACGTGCGGATCTCGAAGAAGGAGCTCGAGCTGTCGTCCTCCCTGGTCGACAGCTACTCCGCCGACTTCGACCCCGAGGAGTTCGTCGACGAGTACCAGAAGGAGCTCCGGACCCTGATCGACGCGAAGATCGACGCGGGGGAGACCTTCGATGTCGCGGAGACCTTCGGAGACACCGAGAAGGCGGCGGACGGCGGCGAGGTGATCGACCTCATGGAGGCCCTGCGGGCGAGCGTGGCGCGGTCGAAGGAGAAGCGCGCGAAGAGCGCCGGCTGACGTGCCGGACCCGGTGGACCGGGTCAGTGCTTGCCGTCGCCGTCCAGGTCGGGCGCGCGGTCGAACACCTCGGGATCGAGGGCGAGCTCCTCGGCCTCGCGGTGGTCGGTCACCACATCCTCGCCCGCCGCCGCGGCCTTCTTCGCCTTGTGACGCTCCGTGAGGTAGTGCCACAGCGTGACCGCGGCCGTGCCACCGACGGCGATCAGGAGGATCACGTCGATGTAGTCGACGACGAGGTCGCGCACCCAGGGGATGTACGCGATCAGGTAGCCGACCATAGTGAGCCCGAAGCCCCACAGCATCGCGCCGATGAGGTTGTAGAGGGTGTAGCGCCGCCACGGCATGTGGCCCACGCCGGCCGCGACCGGGGCGAAGGTGCGCACGATGGGGACGAAGCGGGCGAGGATCACGGTGATGCCGCCGAACCGCTCGAAGAAGGCGTTGGTGCG
The DNA here is from genome assembly GCF_004794395.1 of Microbacterium sp. K41. Classification (NCBI taxonomy): domain Bacteria; kingdom Bacillati; phylum Actinomycetota; class Actinomycetes; order Micrococcales; family Microbacteriaceae; genus Microbacterium; species Microbacterium sp. K41. The sequence goes on from NZ_SSDO01000137.1 coordinate 2,284, forward strand.
CTCGACGTTCTTCCTGCTGAAGAGGCCGGACTCCTTGCGTTCGAAGATGGCCGGACCGCCCTTGTGGCCGATGTAGTAGCCGACCTCGCCGCCGATGAACGCCGACAGCGCGATGAGGAGCGTGACGACCCAGATGTTCACGCCGAAGACGTTGCTGGTGTGGGTGAGCAGCCCGGCGATGATCAGGAGCGTGTCACCGGGGAGCAGGAAGCCGACCAGGAGCCCGGTCTCGGCGAACACGATGAAGCACACGACGAGCAGTGCCCAGGGCCCTGCCGCGGCGATGATCGTCTGCGGATCCAGCCAGGGGATGAGGGCGGTCGGTGCGTGCAGCATGCTTTCGAGCACGGAAGGAGTCCCGTCGGTCGTGAATTGTCGGCGGTAGTGCGATGAGGGATGCCACAGCACCCGTCGTGCGGAAGGTGGGACTTGAACCCACACGCCGTAAGGCACAGGAACCTAAATCCTGCGTGTCTGCCAATTCCACCACTCCCGCGCGGTGAGTTCAGTCTACTGACCCGGGCCGAGCTCCACTCTGGGGATCGGCCCGCAGTTTCCCGTCTCAGCGGCGCGGATCGCGCTCGAGTCCGACCACCGCGACGACGGCTCCCGCGACCAGGGCGCCGAGCCCGCCCATCGCCATGTCCCCGATCGTGTCCTCGTAGGTGACGAAGATCTCCGTCGTGATGAATGTGCGGCCCGCCCACTCGACCATCTCCCACAGCGCGCTGGCCGCGAGTCCGATGAGCGGGCAGACGACGAGCGGGAGACGCGGGCGGAACGCGGGGGAGCCCTGGGGAGGGACGATGCCGAGGCGCGCGAGCACCACGTAGCCGGTGGCGGCGATCACCCCCGTGCAGAGGAAGTGCACCACGAGGTCCCAGCCCGGCAGCGAGCGGTACAGGTCGAACACGTTGCTCACGGCCGCGATCAGCACGATCGCTCCGACCGCGAGGTCGGCTCCCCCGCGCAAGCCGAGCGCTCGGGGCAGCATGAGGGCCGGGAGCGCGAACGCCAGCACGCCCGCGTCGGTGGGGGTCGACCAGATCGCCGCGATGATCACGCTCAGCACGCCGATCGCCCGCACGGCGTCGGCCGCGTACTCGGCGACGGTGCGGGGCGGGCGGAGGAAGTCGTCTTTCATGCGCCCTCCCCGAGGGGACCCGGTGCCGGCGGAGCGAAGTCGACCAGGGCCTGAACCGGAAGGTGGTCCGACGGCCAGCCGCCGCCGTGCTGCCGCGGATCGATCCCCGCCCGGACCACGTGCACCTCCGCGGACGCGAGGATCGCATCGATGCGTCGGCCGACCCGGGGCGTCCGGTAATGCGCGAACGTGCCCCACGCCGGCGTCGCCCTGGTGTCTGCCACACGCCAGGTGTCGCGCAGCGCCCCGTCCGCGGTGAGTGCCCGCCACGGCGCCGAGCCCTCGGCCGCGTTGAGGTCTCCGGTGACGACGACCGGTGTCCGCACCGCGACCGCTGCGGCATGCACCTCTGCGGCCTGCCGCCTCCGGGCCCACGGCGAGAACGCGTCCAGGTGCGTGTTGAGGAGCGTGAACTCGACCCCGCAGCGCCGGTCGCGGAACCGCGCGCCCACGACGACCCGCGGCAGGACGCTCGTCCACGCGATCGAGCCCGGCACCTCGGGACGGTCGGACAGCGCGCGCTGCCACCCGTCGAGCAGCTCGAGCCGCTCCCTGTCGTAGAACACCGGGCATCCCTCGCCGCGGGGACCGGGACGCCGACCGTGGCCGATCGAGCCGTACGCAGGGCCGAGGGCCGCCCGGATCGCACGCGCCTGCGCGGGCAGGGCCTCCTGCACCGCGAGCACCGTCGGCTGCTCGGCGCGCAGCA
>NZ_SSDO01000138.1:0-6211 GCF_004794395.1 Microbacterium sp. K41
CGCGGGCGTCGCCTCCCGCACCGGCCCGCGGAGCCGCACCGCCCGGGCGAGCGGCTGCCACCAGAAGTTCAGTGCCGCCACGGCGTGCACGGCGAGCTGGACGCCCTTGCCCGACGAACGAGGCCCCGCGAACGCCCATCCGCGGGCGTCCGCATCCTTGAGGAGGAGCGTGCGCGCATCCGGCATGCCGTCGCGATCGACCGTCGCCAGGGTGGCGGCGTGCGGCTCCGGCACCCCCTGATCGGCAGCGAGCCGGATCCACGAGAGGAACAGCGGCAGGGGCTCCGCCGGGAGCGCGGCGACGTCGACCGATCGCCCGCGACCGGTGAGCGCCGGCCGGCTCCGCAGCCATGCGCGCATGTCGGACGGATGGTTCGGCGCGGGCGTGCTCAAGCTCCCGATGATGTCACGCCGCCGTCGCTCGGGCCGCGCCGGGTCAGGCGAGCTCGATGAGCTCCTGGTACTCCTGGTTCCAGATGTCCTCGACGCCGTCCGGGAGGATGAGCACCCGCTCCGGGTTGAGCGACTGCACCGCTCCGGGGTCGTGCGACACGAGCACCACGGCGCCCTCGTAGTGCGCGAGCGCCCCGAGGATCTCCTCGCGCGACGCCGGGTCGAGGTTGTTGGTCGGCTCGTCGAGCAGCAGCAGGTTGGCCGACGAGACCACGAGCGTGGCGAGCGAGAGGCGGGTCTTCTCCCCACCGGAAAGCACCCCGGCGGGCTTCAGGACGTCGTCGCCGGTGAACAGGAACGAGCCGAGCACCTTGCGCGCCTCCGTCTCGGTGATGTGCGGAGCGGCGGAGACCATGTTCTCCAGCACCGAGCGGGAGACGTCGAGGTTCTCGTGCTCCTGCGCGTAGTAGCCCACCTTGAGGCCGTGCCCCGGCTCGAGCTGGCCCGTGTCGGGCTGGTCGACCCCGGCGAGCATCCGCAGCAGCGTCGTCTTCCCTGCGCCGTTGAGTCCGAGGACGACCACCTTCGAGCCGCGGTCGATCGCGAGGTCGACATCGGTGAAGATCTCCAGCGAGCCGTAGGACTTCGACAGCCCGGACGCCATGAGCGGGGTCTTGCCGCAGGGGGCGGGCTTCGGGAACCGCAGCTTCGCGACCCGGTCCTCCTGCCGCACCTCGTCGAGTCCGGCGAGCAGCTTCTCGGCGCGCGCGATCATCTGGTGCGCGGCCGCGGCCTTCGACGCCTTGGCGCCGAAGCGCGCGGCCTGCTGCTGCAGCGTCGTCGCCTTCTTCTCCGCGTTCGCGCGCTCCTTCTTCCGGCGCTCCTCGTCGGCGGCGCGCTGGCGCAGGTAGTTCTTCCAGTTCATGTTGTAGATGTCGATGACCTGGCGGTTCGCGTCGAGATAGAACACGCGGTTCACGGTCTCCCCCACGAGCTCGACGTCGTGGCTGATCACGATCAGGCCACCCTTGTAGTTCTTCAGGAACTCACGAAGCCACACGACGCTGTCGGCGTCGAGGTGGTTGGTCGGCTCGTCGAGGATCATCGTGTCGGCGTCGGAGAACAGGATGCGCGCCAGCTCGATGCGCCGACGCTGACCGCCCGACAGCGTCGAGAGCGGCTGGTCGAGGATGCGGTCAGGCAGCGAGAGGTTGTGTGCGATGGACGCGGCCTCCGCCTCCGCGGCGTACCCGCCCTGCGCCTCGAACCGCTCCGTGAGCGTGGCATAGCGCTTCATGGCCTTCGCCGCGACCGCCGGGTCGTCCGAGCCCATCGCGAGCGATGCCTCCGTCATGCCGAGGTTCAGCTGACCGAGGCCGCGCGCGTCGAGGATGCGCGTGCGCGCGAGGTCTTCGGGGTTCCCGGAACGCGGGTCCTGCGGCAGATAGCCGAGCTCACCCGATCGGGTGACCGAGCCTCCGGAGGGCAGCACATCCCCCGCGAGCACCTTGGTGAGAGTGGTCTTGCCGGCGCCGTTGCGCCCGACCAGTCCGATCTTGTCTCCGTCGCCCACGCGGAACGACACGTTCTCCATCAGCAGGCGCGCGCCAACGCGGATCTCGAGGTCGTGCACGGCAAGCACAGCGGACGTCCGTTCCTTCGGGGTGGGTGAGCGGCCGATCGGCCAGCCTCCCAGTATATGCCGCCCGGAGAGCCTCACCGCCCGGCAAGATCCCTCCCGAGAGTGAGAGCCGGAATACCGCAGAGGGATGCCCGCTGCGCGACCGCCCGCCTACCGTGCAGGAGTGGACATCCTCAACGAGCTCATCATGCAGGCGATCGCCTCCCCCTGGCTGTACCTGGTGTTGTTCGCCGTCACGGTGATCGACGGGTTCTTCCCGCCCGTGCCGAGCGAGACCGTGCTCGTCGCCGCGGCCGCCGTCGCCGCATCCACCGGCGACGGGAACCTGCTTCTCCTGGGGCTCGTCGCGGCGGTCGGCGCCGCCATCGGCGACAACCTCGCCTTCCTGATCGGACGCCGGCTGGGCACCTCACGATTCGCCTGGATGCGGCGGCCGAGGGTGGTCACGGCCTTCGCATACGCCCAGCGCGCGCTCGATCGACGCAGCGCCACGCTCATCCTCGGCGCGCGGTACATCCCCGTCGGTCGCGTCGCGGTGAACATGTCCGCGGGTGCGCTGGGCTTCCCCTGGCGCCGGTTCCTGCCCCTGAGCCTCATCGCGGGCGCGAGCTGGAGCGTCTTCAGCCTCGCGATCGGGCTGCTCGCCGGTGCATGGATCAAGGACCAGCCCCTGCTCAGCGCTCTGCTCGGCATCGGCGTGGCCCTGGTGATCGGTGTCGTGATCGACCGGATCGCCGCCGCCCGTCGTCGCCGTGCGCCCGTGGCCCACCTGGCAGGATGAGAGTCATGGCACGCCGCCGAGCCCGACCCCCGCGCGCGCCGCGGATGAACCGCCGCACCACCGCCCTCGCGGCGCTGTATGCGGCGGTCGTCGTGCTGTACGCGCTGCTCGTGCCCCTGCAGACCGTGCTCTCCGGCACCCCCCTGCCGCTGACGTTCCTCGTCGGCGCGGCGCTGTGCGGAGCGCCGCTCGTCGCCCTCGCCCGACCGCGCACCGCCATCGCGCTGTTCACCGCCGCGACCTTCACCCTGCCGCTCCTCGTGGTCCCCGCGCAGGCCATCCAGTCGCCGTGGCCCTGGTCGGTGCCGGCACTGCTCACCTTCGTCCTGTTCGTGGGGGTCGTGACCTTCGTGCACGGCCCCCGCCTCGGAGCCGTCGCCCTCGTGCTCGGGGCCCTCACGTCGCTCACCGCTCCGCTGCTGCGTGCCGACATGGTCGCCAGCGGCGCGTCCGCCGGGAGTGCGACCGCCGACCTCATCGTGACGTCGTCGCTCGCCGCGGCCATGTACCTCATCGCCGTGCTCGTCGCCGGACGTGTCCGCGTGGCCCAGGAGCTCACGCGCGAGCGGGAGCACAGCGCGCTGGAGGAGTCGCGCCGCGCCCTCGTCGAGGAGCGCACACGGATCGCGCGCGAGCTGCACGACGTGGTGGCGCACAGCATGTCGGTCATCCAGGTGCAGGCGTCGACCGCGCGGTACCGGCTGCCCGGGCTCGACGACGCCGCGACGGCCGAGTTCGAGGACATCGCCGCGACCGCCCGCACCTCGCTCACCGAGATGCGACGCATGCTGGGGGTGCTGCGCACGGAGGACCAGCACGCCGAGCTCGCCCCGCAGCAGGGTCTCGACGACATCCCCGCGCTCGTGGACAGCATCCGCCGCGCCGGCGTCGAGGTGGGGCTCGTGATGGAGGGCACGGATGCCGCGTCTGGCGCGGAGCCCACCGTGCAGATCGCCGCGTTCCGCATCGTGCAGGAGGCGCTGAGCAACGCCGTCCGTCACGCGCCGGGGGCCCGTGTCACGGTGCGCGTGCACGCGGACTCGGCGGCGCTGCGGCTCGTCGTGCAGAACGCCGCGCCGCCGCGACCGCCGGAAGCCCACCCCGGGGGCTACGGGCTGCGGGGAATGCGCGAGCGCGCGGAGATCCTCGGCGGTAGCCTCTCCGCCGTCCCCACGGACGACGGCGGGTGGCGCGTCGAGGCGACCCTCCCCCTGGCCAACGGCTCGACCCCGACCACCGCCGACCACGGCATGACGGCAGCCCCGCCGGCCGCAGCAGACGAGGAGACCCCGTGACGATCAGCGTGCTCATCGCCGACGACCAGGCGATGGTCCGTGCGGGTTTCGCCGCCCTTCTCGACGCCCACGACGGGATCCGCGTGGCCGGACAGGCCGCGAACGGCGCCGAGGCCGTGGCGCTGTCCGCCCGGCTCGATCCGGACGTGATCCTGATGGACGTGCGGATGCCGGAGCTCGACGGCATCGAGGCCACGCGCCGCATCCTCGGCACGTCGTATCCCGCCGCTCACGTGCCGCGCATCCTGATGCTCACGACGTTCGACATCGACGACTACGTCTACGACGCGCTGGAGGCGGGCGCGAGCGGCTTCCTGCTCAAGGACGCCCTGCCCGAGGAGCTCGTGCACGCGGTGCGGGTGGTCGCGGGCGGCGACGCCCTGCTGGCTCCGAGCGTCACCCGCCGCATGATCGAGCAGTTCGCCGGACGACGCCCGCGGGCCCCCCGCTCCGCGACCGTGCTGGCGGAGCTGACCGATCGCGAGCGCGAGGTGCTGGTGCTGATCGGTCGCGGCCGGTCGAACTCCGAGATCGCCACGGACCTCTTCATCGCGGAGCAGACCGTGAAGACGCACGTGGGCAAGGTGCTGTCCAAGCTCGGCCTGCGCGACCGGGTTCATGCGGTGATCCTCGCTTACGACACCGGGCTGGTCGAGCCCTCGTCCTGACTCCCCCCACGGTAGGGGTCTGATCGACACCGCAGGGTGATGCCGCCGCGGACACCCCGTCCCTAACCTCCGAGGACACCGTTCCGAGGAGGACTCATGGCCATCGTCCAGGCGCTGCCCGCCGCCGCTCCCCCGCCCGCGCCGTCTGCGCGACGCGACACCGGCATCGACTTCATCCGGGCGCTCTGCGTGCTCGGCGTGGTGGTGCTGCACGCCATCATGGTGGGCGTCACGGTGGCCGACGGCGCCCCGGTGTTCGAGAACGCGAGCGACGGCACGGGATGGATCGCACCGCTCAGCTGGGTGCTGCAGGTCATGCCGCTGTTCTTCGTGATCGGAGGGTTCTCCGGGCTGCTCGCCTCCCGTCGGCTGCGGGCGAGGGGCGCGAGCACCCTCGACTTCCTGACCGCACGGGTACACCGGCTGCTGCGTCCCGCAGTCATCACGGTCGCCGCGGTCGGCGTCGCACTGGCCGTCCTGACGCTCCTCGGCGTCCCGGCCGAGCTGATCGCGGTCGCGGGCTTCCGCTACGGGCAGCCCCTGTGGTTCCTCGGGGTCTTCCTGCTGTGCCAGCTGCTGCTGCCCGCCCTGGCGGCCCTCCACGAGCGTGCTCCGCTGCGCACGATCGGCGCGCTCGCAGCCGCCTCGGTCACGGTGGATGCGCTACGCGGCGTGACCGGCGTGGCAGGACTGGGGTTCCTCAACCTCGCCTTCGTCTGGCTCACGCTGCAGCAGCTCGGATTCTTCCTCGCCGACGGGCGCATCGACGCCCTCGCCCGCCGCACCCGTGTCGCCGTCACCGCGGGCGCCGGAGTGCTCCTCACCGTGCTCTTCGTCGCCGGCGTGTACTCCCCCGACCTCATCGCCAACATCAACCCGCCCACCGCCGCGCTCCTGCTGGTCGGCGTCGTCCACACGGGCCTAACTGTCCCTGCACCGCGAGCGGATCGCCCGGGCGAGCAGCACCGTCGCGGCGGCGGCGTTCACGCGATTCGTCACCCGCCGCACGATGACGATCTACCTGTGGCACATGCCCGTGCTGCTGGCGATGGCCGGCGTGACCGCGGTCGTCGCCCTCGGCACCGGTGCCGCTCTCCCGGCGCTCGACGGCCCGGAGTGGTGGCTGACACGCCCGCTGTGGCTGCTGTCGGCGCTGGCCCTGACCGCCGGGGTGGCCGTCGCCGTCGACCGCTTCGAACGACAGCCGGCACCGACGGGCACCCGATCGTCCGGGCGGCTGGTCTCGGCCGGGCTGCTCGGGCTCGGCGGCGTGGTGCTGCTGCTGGTCGTGGGCACGTCCGTCACGACCGCGATCGTGGCCGTGGCCCTGCTGATGACCGCGCTGCGCCTCGCCAGGGCGGCCGAACCGGTGCCAGCGCTCGCGATCGGGTGAGGCTCAGGCCACCCCGCGCGCGGCGAGGGCGTCGCCCAC
>NZ_SSDO01000139.1:0-705 GCF_004794395.1 Microbacterium sp. K41
CGCCCCGCGGTCGCCCACCCTGGCGTCGAGGCCCCCGCGCTCGCGCGCCCACGCCCCGAGCCCCACGCAGTCGAGCGCGTCGAGGAGCTCCGCGTCGGTCGCGGTGTCCCTGGCGAACAGGAGGTTCTGCCGCAGATCCTCGTCGAACAGCTGCGGGTGCTGCTCGCACAGGCCGATCGTGCGGCGCAGCGCCGGGCCCGACAGTGCCGCGGCGTCGCGCCCGTCGATGCGGTACTCCCCTGTCACGCGGAGGAACCCGACCAGGGCGGCCGCGAGCGAGCTCTTGCCCGCACCGCTCGGACCGGTCACGAGCACGCGCTCCCCGGGCCGGAGGTCGAGGTCGACGCCGCGCAGTGCCGGAACCCCTCCGGGCCACTGCGCCGCGACCCCGCGGAGCGTGACCCGCGGTGTGCCGTCGAACGCGACATCCTCCCCCGCGTCCGTCCGCAGCTCCGACGGCATGCGCTCCGGCAGCACGTCCACGATGCGCTCGGCGCTCGCCCGCACGCTGCGCCATGAGGCCGCGGCGATCGGCACGGCCCCGAACACCTCGAACACCACCATCGGCACGAGCACCGCGACCGCGAGCCACGGCGCATCGATCGCCCCGGTCGCGAGTCCCGGCGCGGCCGCCGCGAGCGCCCACACCGACGCAGCCCCCGCCACGAGCGACACGGTGCCCGCGGCGACGGCCTGGGCGACCGA
>NZ_SSDO01000140.1:0-10573 GCF_004794395.1 Microbacterium sp. K41
CCGCCCTGCTGCCCGTCGCGCGGCACCTCGGCGTGGCGGAGGGTGCCGCCGCCCGGAACCGCGGGTGCGCTCAGGTACACCACATCGGTGCCGTCATCGCGCGTGGCCGCCCGGAGGCGCTGCTGCCCGGTGGTCGGGTCGCCGACGGCCTCGACCGCCCAGCCCGACGCGCCGGTCGTGTGCGACAGCAGCACCGTCTGCGTGCGGGTCACTCCGCAGTCCTGCACCGAGACCACGGCGTAGACACGGGTCTCGGAGCCCGCGGTCGTGGTGTCCAGCGCGGCGATCGTCTGCACGCCGCTGCCGAGGGCGCCGGTGTCCACGAGGGTCTCGCTCGTCCAGGCCGAGCCGTTCCAGGTGGCCCAGCGGACGTCGAAGTCGTTCTCGGTCGTGTCGGCGTAGCGGTAGGTGACACCGACCAGCGCGCCGTCGGCGATCGCCATCTTCGCGGTCTGCACGGCGGGCACGGCGTCGCCGATGGTCTCGCCCTGCTCGTACCCGCGCCACACGACCGCCCCGGGGGTGTCCGGACGGATCGGGGTGGGCAGGGCCTGGCCGGCGACGTCGCGGAAGCCGCCCGTGGCCGGGTCGTACACCGCGTACGAGCCGAGGTGACGGTAGGGGTCGGCGGGCCAGGGCCCCCACTCCCACAGCACGTGCACCCTGCCGTCGGCATCGACCTCGAGGTCGTCCGGGTAGAACGAGTGGTTGACGGCGGCGGCGATCACGGTCTCGCGGGCCCACGTGCCGACGGCGGGATCGTAGTGGTACAGCACGCCGTCCCTGCGGGCCTGCGGGTCGGCGCCGACGCGGACCATGAGCCATACGTCCCCGTCTGCGCCCTGGGCGGTCACCGGGTACGAGATCGCGGCACCGGCGTCGGGCATCTCGGCGCTGACGTCGACGAGCGAGGTGACGTCGAACGGCGTCGTGGAGCGGAAGTACTTCCAGGGCTCGTGGTGCATCGACACGAACGCGTGGATGTGTCCGTTCCCGTCGACGGCGAGCGACGGCTGGTTGTGGCCGTTGTCGTCGTCGTACTCGGCGCAGACGCCCGTGGCGAGCTTCAGGCACCCCGAGGTCCACGTGCCGTCCGCGGTGCGCACGGCGACGTTCACCCGGTGCTTCGCGGCGACCGAGCCCGGCACGTTGTAGGCGAAGAAGGTGCGGTCGCCGACGACGACGAGCGGGTTCCACCAGCCGGACTGGTTGGAGCTGTCGACCGTGACGGGCAGGGTCTCGACGGTGGTGGTCGTGACGTCGGCCTGTGCGGGCACGGCGAGCGCGACGGCGGCGACCACGGCGGCGACGGCGGCGCCGGTCTTCGAGCGGAAGGACATGGCGGCGGCCTCAGCCCAGCAGCTTCTGCGCTTCGTCGCCGGCCTGGGACATGGCGTCCTTGGCGCTCTGCTGGCCCACGAGCACGGCCTGCACGCGGTCGGCGATGGCGGTCTCGATCTGCGCGTACTGGGGGAACTGCCAGAACGGGTTGGTGGTGGCGGTCGCGGTGATCTTCTCCGCGAAGCGGGCGCCGAACGCATCGGACGAGACGACCTCGGACGTCTGGGCCTGTTCGGTCACGGGCGGCAGGCCCCGCAGCTCGTAGTCGCCGAGCACGGCGTCGAGGTCGCTCGTGGCCCACTGCCCGAAGTCGGCGGCGGTGCGCGCGCTGTCGCCCTCGCCTCCGCCGACGATCGCGATCGCGCCGCCCCACACGAGCGCGCGCGGGGTGTCGCCCTTCTTCAGGACCGGCCGCGACTCGGGCACGAGCTTGGACGCGAGGTCCGGGTCCGGCGAGTCCTTGGTGACGGAGCCGCGGCCCACCGGGGCGTCGTCGTAGATGGCGGCACGCCCCTGCGCGAACAGGGAGCGGGCGTCGAAGCGGTCGACGTCGGCGGCGATGAGGCCCTGGTCGTACAGCGACTTGTACCAGGACACCGCCTCGATGCTCGCGTCGTCGCCGATCGTGACCTCGCCGTCCTTGACGAGGTCGCTACCGAAGGTCTGCATCCAGATGAGGATGTCCTTGAGCTGGGCGGCCTTGGTGGAGGCGGCGTAGGGGATGAGCCCGCCGCCGAGACCCTTGAGCTTCTTCAGCGAGGACTCGAAGTCGTCGACCGTGGTCGGGAACTGCGAGATGCCGGCCTTGTCGAGGATCTCGGAGTTGGTGATGAGGCCGATCGCGCCGATGGTCCACGGGAACGCGTACTGCACGCCGTCGAGCTGGGTGGCCTCGAGGCTGGAGGCCGTGTAGCCGCGGTCCTTCGTGAGCACGGAGACGTCTTCGAGCTTGCCGAGGGCGGCGAGGGAGGCGAGCCAGGCGACGTCGACGTGGGCGGCGCCCGTGAACTGCCCGCCGCGCACCTGCAGCATGAGCTGCTTGAAGTACTCGTTGTAGGGGAACGACACCTCGGTGATGCCGACCTTCTGGGCGCTGGTGTAGCCCTCCAGCAGGGCGCGGGTGGCCGGGGCCGCGGCCTCTTCGGTGAGCGACCAGCTCGAGAACGAGAAGTCGGTGGCGGTGAAGTCGCCGGTGCCGAAGGCGGAGCCGGCGGACGACGCGGGGCTGGTGGAGCCGCTGCCGCCGCCGCTCGGCATGCAGCCGGCGAGCAGGAGGCCGGCGGCGCCGAGCCCGGCGAACTGGAGGAGCTGGCGACGGGAGACGGTGGTGTTCTCGGACATGGGGGTGCTCTCTCTTCTTCGAGGGACTGCGGGTGAGGGGTGGTGCGGGTCAGCCCTTGACCGCGCCGGCGGTGAGACCGCCGACGAGGAAGCGCTGCAGGGCGATGAACGCGATGGCCACGGGGAGCGAGACCACGAGCGAGGCCGCCATGAGCTCCGGCCAGGCGGTCGACGCCTCGCCGATGAACGTGTTGACGAGGCCGGGCGGCAGGGTCTGCTTGTCGGGTCCGGCCAGGGTGAGGGCGAAGATGAAGTCGTTCCAGCCGCGGACGAACGCGAACAGTCCGGCGGCGATGAGGCCGGGGGCCGCGAGCGGCAGGACGATCGAGTGGATGATGCGCATCCGGGAGGCGCCGTCGACGCGGGCGGCCTCGATGAGCTCGTCCGGGATCGTGTCGAAGAAGCCCTTCAGCATCCACACGCACAGCGGCAGCGTGAACGTGGTGAACGACAGCACCAGCGCCGTGTAGGTGTTCAGCAGCCCGTAGGCCGAGAACACCGCGTAGAGGGTGATGAGCAGCAGCGCCTGCGGGAACATCTGCGATGCCAGCACGAAGTACATGAGGCTGCGGCGCCCGCGGTAGCGGAACTTCGAGAACGCGTAGCCCATGTAGGCGGAGACCAGCACCGAGAGGATCGCGGTGATGACCGAGACCACGATGCTGTTGCGGAGGTAGCCGAACAGTGCGGGGTTGTTCGCGAGCGCGGCATAGGCCTCGAAGGTGATCTCCGTGGGGAAGAGCTTGGGCGGGTAGCTGAACACCTCGGTGCGCGGGGTGAGGGAGGTCGCGAGCAGCCAGTACACGGGCAGCAGCGCGAACCCGCCGAACACGACCACGGCGATCCAGGCACTGATGGTGGAGGCGCGGCGGTCGGCGCGGGCGCGGCGGCGCCGCGGGGGAGCGGGCGGGGCGGCGACGGCGGTCACCGTCTCCTCGGTCAGCACGGCGGTCATCGCTTCTCTCCCTTTTCGGACAGGCGGACGTAGACGACGACGAGCGCCATCAGCAGGACCATCCAGAGGAGCCCGATCGCGCCGGCGTGACCGAGGTCGAAGCCGTCGAACGCGGTCTCGTACACCGCCGTGGCGAAGGTCTGGGTGGAGCCGGCGGGGCCGCCGCCGGTGAGGACGTAGATGATGTCGAAGTGCTGGAAGTTCCAGATGAACTCCAGCAGGATCACGAGCCCGATGATGCCGCTCATCTGCGGGACCGTGATGGAGAAGAAGCGGCGGATGGTCCCGGCGCCGTCGATCTCCGCGGCCTCGTGCAGTTCGATCGGGACGGTCTGCAGGCCGGCGAGGAGCATGACCATCATCCAGGGGAACGACTGCCAGGTCTTCGCGACGATGACGGCGATCATGGCGGTGGTGGGGTTCGCGAGCCACGCCTGCGGGGAGTCGATGAGTCCCACGGTCTCCAGGGCCGCGTTGAGCACGCCGTAGTTGGCGTTGAAGATCCACATCCACAGGAACGACACGACCACGCCGGGGATCAGCCAGGGGATGAGCATGAGGCCGCGCAGCACCTTGGCACCGCGGATGCGCGTGTTGAGGGCGAGCGCGAGACCGAAGCCGATGACGAACGGCGCGATGGTCGTGCCGAGCGTGAAGACGAGGGTCTGCACGAGGAGCTGGACGAACTCCCCGGTGAGGACGTCGACGATGTTCTGGAAGCCGACGAACTCGCGTCCCGGTTCGACGAGGCTCTGCTTGTAGAACGCGGTGATCAGCGCGGTGATGAGCGGGTACACGACGACCGCGGCGAGGAGCGCGAGGCCGGGGGCCGTGAGGAGGAGCGCGAACATCCCGTCGGAGAGGCGACGGGGGCGGCGACCTGTTCCTATCTGTGAGGAAATGGTCTGTTCTGTCATCTAGGTCATCCTTGGCCTGGGGTGATGTGTCCGCACGCTCGCGGTGCGGTCTCGGGCTTCCTCAGTATTTCCGGCAGATTACGGGCTCGTCAACCGGAGAGCCCAAGAGTGATGAATTGGTATGAACTGTGAAATCTGTGAAGCGCTGCGCATACTTAAGAATCGATCCTTGATGGTCGATTATCGATTGGGTAGGGTCCTGTGCAGCCGCCCCGCTGCGGCACCGCGCGAGCTCTTCGCGCGGGAATCGAGAGTTCGGAGACGCAATGAAGCGTGTGCTGGCAGGACTGGCCCTGGCCGCCGTGTTCGGATCCGCCCTCGGCGTCGCCCCCGCGGCGTCGGCCGCGGTCGACGACGACGCCCTCTACATCGCACCGGGGGGTGACGACGACGCCGCCGGCACCAAGGACGACCCGCTCGCCACCCTCGAGGGAGCCAGGGACCGCATCCGGGCACTCAAAGCCGACGAGCAGATCCCCGCAGACGGCCTCACGGTCTACCTGCGCGAGGGCGAGTACCCGCGCAGCGCCTCGTTCGAGATCGGCGAGCAGGACTCCGGTACCGCCGACGCCCCGATCACCTACCGCTCCTATCCGGGCGAGACCGCCACGCTCACCGGCGGTCGCGCGCTGCCCCGCGACGAGTTCGCGCCCGTCGAGGACGCCGCCGTCACCGACCGGATCATCGACCCCGCCGCCCGCGACCAGGTGGTCGCGGTCGACCTCGCCGGCCTCGGCATCACCGACTACGGCCAGCTCAGCCGCCACGGCTACTGGAAGGCCAACGACGTCAGCACCACCCCGCCGATGGAGCTCTTCATCGACGGCCAGGGCATGACGCTCGCGCGCTGGCCCAACGCCGACGCCGCCACCCCCACCGTGCAGATGGGCGACATCATCGACGTCGGCCCCGACCGCAACGACCCGGATCTGCAGAACCGCGGCGGCACCTTCACGTACGGCTACGACCGGCCCCAGTACTGGACCCAGGCCGACGACGTGTGGCTGGACGGCATCTTCGGCTACAGCTGGGAGTGGTCGTACAACAAGATCGAGAGCATCGACACCGCGGCGAAGACGATCACCCTCCGCTACGGCGAGATGTCCGGGATCATGAAGAGCTGGTTCCCCGACTTCCACTTCGCGCAGAACCTGCTGGAGGAGCTCGACGCACCGGGCGAGTACTACATCGACCGCGCGGCGGGGAAGCTCTACCTCATCCCCAACGCCGCCTTCACGTCCGGACGCGGCGACGTCACCGTCACCGCGCTCGACGAGCCGATGCTGCGCGCCGACGGGGCGTCGTACGTGAACTTCGACGACCTCGTCCTGGAGTACGGTCGCGCCACCGCCGCCGTGATCCTCGGCGGCTCCCACGTCACGATCTCGCACAGCGACATCCGCAACTTCACCGACGGCGGCGTGCTCATCAACTCGCCGGGGCGCTATACCTACGACGGCATCCCGGTGAACCGCGGCGGCCGCGACCACGCCGTCACCGACAGCCGGCTCACGCACGTCGGCGGCGTCGGCGTGGTGCTCCAGGGCGGCGACAAGACCACCCTCGAGCCGGGCCGCAACCGGGTCGAGAACTCCGAGATCGCCGACTTCGCGTACTACCACAAGGCCTACAACCCCGGTGTGATGTTCGACGGGGTCGGCAACGTCGCCAAGAACAACGAGATCCACGACGCGCCGCACCCCGGCATCATCGTGCACGGCAACGACCACCTCTTCGAGCGCAACGAGGTGTACGACGTCTGCAAGCAGTTCCACGACCTCGGCGCGATCTACATGAACTCCGGCAAGACGCCGCAGCAGCGCGGACACGTCTTCCGGGAGAACTACTTCCACGACATCGGCGCCGGCATGGCGGGCGTCGAGGGCATCTACGCCGACAACTTCACGTGGGACCTCACGATCGAGAAGAACGTGTTCGTCAACATGGGCAACGGCGCCATCAAGAGCGGATCCGCCGACTACATCGAGGCGCGCAACAACGTCTTCGTCGACGCCTACGCGCCCTACGACAACTACGAGCAGTGGATGGGCGACCACGAGGGCAACGTCGTCGACAAGGACTACATGCCCGCCTGGCAGCAGGTGTTCGCCGACAACAACGACTTCGTCGGCACGCCGTATCTGGAGAAGTACCCCGAGCTCGGGCACTTCTTCGAGGACGACCACTACTTCCCGGACCACAGCACGTTCGCCGAGAACGTGGTCTGGAACCCGAACCGCCCCCGCATGGCGGGCGTCAACGAGCACGGCGCCAAGGACGGCAAGAACCTGCTGAACTACGAGGACAACTGGGTGGCCGACGCCGACCCCGGGTTCGTCGACGCCGCCGGCGGCGACTACACGCTGAAGGCCGACGCCGCCGTGTTCGACCAGATCCCCGGCTTCGAGGCGATCGCGTTCGGCGAGATCGGGGTCGACGGACACATCGGCCAGACGCAGCAGCCGCAGTCCGTCCCGCTGGAGGACATCGCGTTCGACAGCGACTCGGTCACGATCGACGCCGGCGACCAGGTGCGCGTGCGCGCCGTGCCGCTGCCCTGGAACGCCGACGACACCGCGGTGACCTACGCCTCCGCCGACGCCGCCGTCGCGACCGTGGACGACACGGGCGTCGTGCTGGGCATGGGCCCCGGCACCACGACCATCACGGCGACCGCGAAGGCCGACGCCGCCAAGACCGCGACCATCGAGGTGATCGTGGAGGAGGGCGACGGCGTGCTGCACTTCACCGACTTCGAGTCGGGATCGAACGGCTGGGCGACCGACCCCAACCGCAGCATCCAGGCCGACGCCACGGGTGACAAGGTCTACCGGATCCTCAAGGGCGCGAACAGCATCCTGCCGCGCGACTTCACCGAGTTCGTGCTCGACTTCGACGTGACGACACCGGCGACGACGCCCACCAACGCGGGGCTCATCGTGTACGACCGCAACGGCAAGGGCGGCGGCTACATCCGCTTCCGTCAGGCCGCGGCCGGCCCGACCTGGACCATCTTCGACGACGCCTGGCAGGTGGTCGCCGAGAAGGTCGTGCCCGCCGAGCAGGGCCTCGTCCCCGGTGCGACCTCGCACGTGCGCATCGCGGTCCAGGACGGGCGGATCCGCATCTCCGTCAACGGCGCGATCGCCCTCGAGGGGGCCGATCCCGCGCCGGGTGCGGCCGGTCGCGTGGGCTTCTACGTCGAGAACTACCCGTCGCTGGACTTCGACGACATCGGGTTCTCCCTCTCCGGGGTGCCCGTGACCGGGGTCACCCTCGACGCCGACGCGGTGGCGCTCTCGGTGGGGGAGCGGCGGACGGTCGCCGCGACGGTCGCCCCGCAGGACGCCAGCGACGCCAGGGTGACCTGGACCAGCGACGCCCCCGCGGTCGCCACGGTGGCGGACGGCCGCATCGCCGCCGTCGCCGCAGGCACCGCGACCATCACGGCCACCTCGGTCGCGGACCCCGCGTTCAGCGACACCCTGACGGTCACCGTCGCCGACGCGGAGTACCCGACGACCCGGCTCGACGCGCAGCTGAAGGACCCCGCGGCCTGGAGCACATCCGACCACATCGCCGTCGACGACGCGGGCGTGGTGATCAGCGGCGAGGGGGTGCACGGCTACGAGGGCGAGCGCTTCGGCGACACGCTCCTGCAGTTCGACGCGGACTTCGGTGCCTTCTCCGGAGGGTGGTACGGCTTCCAGGCGCGGTCCGACCAGACCGGTGTGCCCGCGTGGCAGAACTCCAACACCGGGTACCTCGTGGTGATCAAGCAGGACACGATCGAGTTCCAGAGCTGGACCCCCGGTCAGACGATGCTCGACGCGATCCCCAACACCGTCATCGCCCCCGACACCTCGCACCGCATCGAGTTCGGCGCGATCGCGGAGGGCGAGGGCACGCGCATCGTGTTCCGGGTGGACGGCGTGACCGTGTGGAGCATGGTGGATGCGCGAGAGAACCTGCGCATCGGAGCGGACGGCTTCTTCAACGTGTACCACTACGGCAAGACGACGGCCCTCGCCGTGCGCCCCACGCCGCCGCCCGCGAGCGTGACCGGCATCTGCTGGGCCGCGGAGGCCGACCCCAAGACCCGCTACCTGCGCGGCGAGGAGCTCGACGTCACCGGGATGATCCTCGGGGTGCGCTGGAGCGACGGCACCCTCACGACGCAGCAGGTCACGGCCGATATGGTGAGCGGGTTCGACAGCAGCAAGGTGCGTCCGCACCAGACGCTGACCGTGACCTACGCGGGCGCGACGGTCGAGCTGGAGACCTCGGTCAAGCCCAAGCTCAAGGACGATGAGGAAGAGGTGCCCCGGTGCGAGTGACGTTCATCGGCGACTCCATCACGGATGCGGGGCGCGACCGTGCCGACCCCGACTCCCTCGGTGACGGCTACGTGGCCCTCCTCGCCCCGGAGCTGCGGGCGGCCGGCGCGACCGTGCGGAACCTCGGCATCGCCGGGAACCGGGCGCGCGACCTGGCCGCCCGGTGGGACTCCGAGCTCCTGCCGACCGCGCCGGAGATGCTGACCGTGTACGTCGGCGTGAACGACATGTGGCGACGGTTCGACAGCGACGACCCGACGTCGGCGGAGGAGTTCCGGGCGACGCTCGACCCGCTGCTGGCCGGCGTCGCCGGGGAGCGGGGCCCCCGCCTGATCCTCATGGAGCCGTACTTCCTTCCGGTGACGGAGGAGCAGCGCGAGTGGCTCGACGACCTCGACGGCAAGCGGGCGGTCGTGCGCGACCTGGCCGCGTCGCATGGCGCCGCCTTCGTGCCGCTCCACGAGGTGCTCACGGCCGCCGCCACACGGCGGCCGGTGGCGGAGCTCGCCCCGGACGGCGTGCATCCGACGCCGCGCGGATCGGCGCTGATCGCCGAGGCCTGGCGCACGGCCGCGTCCATTAGCGATAGTCGATAATGGACGTAGACTGATGGTCATGACGGATGCTCTGGGCACAGCGGGACTGCAGCGAGGACTGCTGTCGGATCAGATCTACGCGATGATCAAGGCGATGATCAAGGAGTCGACCCTCGCCCCGGGCGAGCAGCTCGTCGAGTCCCAGCTCGCGCGACAGCTCCAGGTGAGCCAGGCTCCCGTGCGCGACGCCCTCAAGCGCCTCGCGCACGAGGGGCTGGTGTCGCACGTGCGGCACCAGGGCAACTTCGTCGCGAGCTACTCCGCCGAGGAGGCCGAGCAGGCCAAGGTCGCCCGGGTCGAGCTCGAGGGCCTGGCCGGCCGGCTCGCGTGCGGCGCGCTCGACGCCGCTCGCCGCGACGAGCTCGTGTCGCTCATCGCGCAGATGCATGAGGCGGCCGAATCCGCCGACCTCGCCCGTTTCCGCGAGCTCGACTTCACGTTCCACCGCGCCGTGATCGAGGCGAGCGGCAACGTGTACCTGCCGCGGATGTGGGATCTGCTCGAGCCGAGCCTGCGGGTGATGCACGTGCTGGGCGACCCGACGTTCACCGGCGACTGGCACGAGGTGGCCGACTGGCACAAGGGGCTGCTCGACGTGCTCGACGCGGGCGATGTCGAGGCCGCGTCCGCGCTGTTCCGTCGCCACGCCGCCGGCACCCTCCTCGACGACGCCTGACCTTCCCGCGCCGTCCCGCGCGACTCCGTGCCAGCCGCCGCGCGACGAGACAGACGGCGGGGGTCAGGCGCCCGTGGGGTAGAGGCGGTCGGCGGTCGCAGACCAGAACGCCCGTTCCTCGGCGCCGGAAAGGCGGGGCAGCGCCGCGCGCGTCGCGGCGAGCACGTCCGCATAGCCGATGCTCCGCGTCGACATCGGCCAGTCGCTGCCGAACGCCAGCCGCTCCGCGCCGAAGAGGTCGAACGCCAGCCGTAGCAGGCCGCGCGATTCCTCCGCGCCGCGGGCCGAGAGGTCGAGCCCGGAGACCTTCGCCGACACCCCCGGCGCCGACGCGGCCTCGTCCAGTGCTGCCCGCCACGTGCCGTCGGCCGTCCGCGCTCCGAGGCCCAGGTGGCACACCACGATCGCGG
>NZ_SSDO01000141.1:0-5124 GCF_004794395.1 Microbacterium sp. K41
TCCGCGTCGACCGCGGCGCACCGGGACGCGATCCGCGCGACCGCCGCGGACGACACCGTTTTGACCCGGGCGATGAGCGGACGGCTCGCGCGCGGCGCCCGCAACCGCGCCGTGCGGGCGATCGAGGCGAGCGGCACCATCGCCCCCTTCCCGATGCAGAACTGGCTCACGGGGCGCTTCCGCACGGCGGCCGGGGAGCAGAACCTCGGCGAGCTGCAGTCGCTGTGGCTGGGTCAGGCGGCTCCGCTCGCCCGCGGCACCACCGCCGCCGACGTGTTCGCCGAGCTCGCCGCCGGCCTTGTCGGCGGCGTGAGGCGAAATGGCTAGGAAGATGGCTATGATGGCGTCATGTCCACTCAGAGCGTGCTCGACGCCCGGAACAACCTCTCCCGGCTGATCGCCGAGTCGCAGGCCGGAGGAGACGTCGTGATCACCAAGCGGGGGACTCCCGTGGCACGTATCGTGCCGATCGGGCCGGTCGACGTGGTGCTCAGCGGACGCGTCCTCGTCGAGTGGATCGAGCGCGACCCGCTGCCCGATCGACTGTCCCGCCCGACCAGCGAACTCGACAGCCAGATCCGAGAGAACCGGGACGCCTGGGAGTGATCTATCTCGACTCGTGCATCCTGATCTACGCATTGGAGGACCGGGGCACGTCGGGCGCGGCGGTGCGACGCGCACTGGCGAAGGTCGACATCGCCGTGGCCTCCAGCGCCCTCGCACTCCAGGAGTGCCTCGTGCGTCCGCTCCGCGAGCGCAACGCGGAGCTTCGCGACCGCTACCTTGCGATGTTCGAGCACATCGAGACGGTCGATCTCGACGCGCCGGTGTTCGTCCGTGCAGCGGAGCTGCGTGCCGACTTCGGGATCAAGACCCCGGACGCCCTGCATCTGGCGGCGGCACAGCTGTCCGGATGCACCGAACTGTGGACGAACGACAAGCGCCTGGCCGCGGCGTCCCACGGTCTCGCCGTCGACGTGCTCGCCTCACTCCCGGGGGAGTGAACCTGGTCAGAGGATGACGGTCGAGCGGCCGTGCACGATCACGCGGTCCTCGGCGTGCCACTGCACGGCGCGGGCGAGCACGAGGCGCTCGACGTCGGCGCCGCGGCTCTGCAGTTCGGCGGCGGACTCGGAGTGCGTCACCCGCGTGACGTCCTGCTCGATGATCGGCCCCTCGTCGAGGTCGGCCGTGGCGTAGTGCGCGGTCGCCCCGATCAGCTTCACGCCGCGCTCCTTGGCCCTGGCATACGGGTTGGCGCCGATGAACGCGGGCAGGAACGAGTGGTGGATGTTGATGACGGGGGCTTCGAGGCGCGTGATGAAGTCGTCCGTGAGGATCTGCATGTAGCGGGCGAGCACGACCAAGTCGACGTTGCCCTGCAGCAGCTCGAGCTGTCGCTCCTCCATGGCCTGCTTGTCGCCCGAGGGGATGTGCACGAACGGCACGCCGAACGAGCGCACGGCCTCGGCGAGGTCGGGATGGTTCGACACGACCATGGTGATGTCGATGTCGAGCTGCCCGCGCTGCGTGCGCCACAGCAGCTCCATGAGGCAGTGGTCGTACTTCGACACGAAGATCGCGACGCGCTTGCGCCGGGACACGTCGTGCAGCGACCACTCCATGCCGAAGCGCTCCGCGACGTCGGCGATGTCGGCCTCGAGCGCGGGGCGCGCGGCGGCCAGACCGGGGAGGTGGATGACGGTGCGCTGGAAGAAGCGTCCGCCCTCGGAGTCGGTGGAGTGCTGGTCGAGCGAGATGATGTTCGCACCGTGCCGCGCGAGCACACCGGCGACCGCGGCGACGATGCCGGGCTGGTCGTCGCAGGCGATCAGCAGGCGGGCGGTATCGGGCTGGCTCATGGGGGCTCCTCCAGGGTGTGCCTCGATTCTGCCGTGTCGCGCGGGCGGGGAGCGAATCGCCGGGGGCGTCGCTACCCTGAGACCGTGGACGCGAGCGACGTCGGCCTGGTGCTGATCCCCCTGCTGGCGGTCGCCGCCCCTCTGCTCGCCCGGGGCGTCCGGCCGCTCGTGCGCGTGCCGATCATCGTGTTCGAGCTCGTGCTGGGGATCCTCGTCGGCCCCGCCGTGCTCGGCTGGGTCGAGCCGGGTCCGCTGCTGGAGAAGCTGAGCGACTTCGGCCTGGCCGTGCTGTTCTTCGTCGCCGGCTCCGAGATCGACTTCCGCACGGTCGCCGGGAAACCGCTCGCCCGGGCGTCGCTCGGGTGGCTGCTCAGCGTGCTGCTCGGGATCGGGCTCGGGTTCTTCTTCGCGCCGGGGGAGGGCATGGTTGTCATCGGTATCGCCCTCAGCTCCACCGCCCTCGGCACGCTCATGCCGATCCTCCGTGACGCGCGGGAGCTGGACAGCCCGTTCGGCCGGGCGATCAGCACGATCGGGGCGGTCGGGGAGTTCCTGCCGCTGATCGCGATCTCCCTGTTCCTCAGCACCCGGACCACGCCCCTGGCGACCGCGGTCCTGCTGACCTTCGTGGTGCTCGCCGGACTCGCCGTCCTGATCGCCCATCGCATGCCGCACGGGCGACTGCACGGCATCGTGCGGGCGACGCTGCACACCTCCGACCAGTTCGGGGTGCGGTTCGTGATCCTGCTGATCGCCGCCCTGGTCGGACTCAGCGTGATGCTCGACCTCGACATGCTGCTGGGGGCGTTCGTCGCCGGCGCGATCTGGCGGATCATCATGGCGCGGGCCCCGAAGAAGGACGCCGAGGAGGTCGAGAGCAAGATCGAGGCGATCGCGTTCGGCTTCCTCGTGCCGATCTTCTTCCTCTACACCGGCGTCACGTTCGACCTCGACGCGCTGCGGTCGTCGCCGACGGCACTGGCGCTGGTGCCGGTGTTCCTGGTCGCGCTGCTGGTGTTCCGCGGGTCGGCCGCACAACTGTCCGCGCCGACGGGAGCGGGCCTGCGCGACCGCACCGCCCTGGGCCTGCTCGCCGCGACCGGTCTGCCCATCATCGTGGCCGTCACCGGCATCGGCGTGGATCAGGACATGCTCGACACGGGCACGGCCGCGGCGCTCGTCGGTGCCGGCATGCTGTCCGTGCTGCTGTACCCGCTGATCGGCATGACCCTCCGCGGCGACCGCGCTCCGGTGGTCGGGCCCGCCCTCGCCGACCGCACCAGGCAGGGGGAGCTGTGACCTCCGCCTCCGCCCTGCTGACCGACGCGGTGGCCGCGCTCGCCGGGGTGCCGCGCGAGGGGCTCGGCGAGGAACGGGAGTCGCGCTGGCGGGGTCGCCGCATCGTGCGCGTGGGGGACGCCTGGCATCTGGGCGTGCTGCTGCTCACCGACACGCACGCCCTCGCCACCGCCGAGGTGCTGCGGGCGGCCGACCCCGGACGCCGCGGCTACACGGCCGAGTCGGCACGGGCGCGCGCCGAGCGCCGAGCGGAGGCTCTGCGCGGTGGCTTCCGGGAGGGCGAGGTGGTGCACGTGGGCTGGAGCGTGATCGACGTCGCCGGGGTGGACGCGGGCGGCTCCTCGGGCCCGCTCGCCCTCGTCGACGGGGTGCCGTCGGTGCGGTGGAGCACCGCGGGCGGCTTCATGCCCCTGGAGTCGTATCTCCGCGAGCGGATCGAGCTGCTGCGCGGTGGCGCCACCGCGTGAGGGCGCGGTGACGGCTCAGGCGAAGGTCTCCGCGAAGCGTCGCAGCAGCGCGGCCCCCTCGGTGACCGACGCCGCGAGCACCTCCCGCTGCACGGCGTCGAACCGCTCGGGGTCGAAGTAACCCGTGGTGCGGTAGAACGTCATCCGGTCGGCGAAGTCGCGCGGCGTGGGCTCCGGGTGGAACTGCGCCGCGTACAGGTGCGACCCCACCCGGTAGGCCTGCACGGGGCAGGCGTCGTTCGTGGCGAGCAGCACCGCGCCCGGAGGCACGGCGGCGGCGCTCTCCTTGTGCGCGGTGAACACCGTGAGCGCGGGCCCGCTCGGCCCGAACACGGGGTCGGCGTCGCCCTCCGCCGTCGTGCGGATCACGGTCGCGCTCGCCGGCTCCGGCATGGTCGTGACCACCTCGCCGCCCCGCATCCGCGTGAGCACGCCGATGCTGAAGCACGTGAAGAACGCCGCCACGGTGGCCGCGGTCGCGGCGTGCGCGATCGTCTCCAGATCGGCCTCCACGCGCTGCTGCGTCGGGCTCTTCACCCGGTCGCTCACGTTGAACGGCGATCCCCCGATCACGATGCCCCGGTAGCGCTCCAGATGCGCGGGGCTCAGCGGCTCATGCAGGAGGTCGAGCCGGTCGACCACGTCCACGCCGAGCGCCCGGCGGAAGGAGGCGTGCTCGGCGTCGGCCGCCCCGACCTCGGGACGCACGCAGACATAGAGGAGCGAGGCCATCAGGAGATTCTAACGAGGGGCCGGGACGGCGCCGACGCGCTCAGCGGGACGAGTTCGCGGTGCGTCCGCGCACGATCCCGACGAACGCATCGACGTCGGGCGTCGTCCGGTCGCGGCGCCAGGCCAGCGCGACGGTCGACACGGGGCCGCCCGCCAGCACGCGGTGATCGACGTCCTTGCGGTGGTGCAGGCGCGCGAGCGACATCGGCACGATCACCACGCCCACGCCCGAGGCGGCGGTGGCGATCGCGTCGGACGTGGCGAGGGGTGCGAACCGCGCGGCCGTCGTCCCGGGGAGCGCGAGGCCGCCCCACACGTCGTCGCTCAGCGCGATGAGCACCTCGCCGTCCAGGTCGTCCGGGGTGAGCTCGTCCGCGGCCATCAGGTGGGAGTCCGCGGCGGCCACGACCACGGGCACCTCGTCGTACAGCGGGATCACGTGCAACGACGCGTCGTCGAGCGGCAGGCGGACGAGGGCGGCGTCGAGGTCGTCGAGAGCCGAGCGCTGCGCGGCGACCTCGATCGGGACGAGCTCGAGCGGCACGTCGGGGAGGCGCTGCTTCCACCGGTCGATCCAGGTGCCGGGAGTGGCCCCCGGCACCGCGCCCAGCCGGAACGTGCGCGGCTCCTCCGCCGCGGCGGGTGCGGCGTCGAACACGACCTTGCGGGTCGCGGGCGCCGGGGCCTTCTTCGACGCCCCGGGGCGCGGACGCGCACCGGGGACGGCCCGGTTCCGGCGCGGGGGCGTGCCCTTGCCGGAACCC
>NZ_SSDO01000142.1:0-3857 GCF_004794395.1 Microbacterium sp. K41
CCGGTCGCGGCCAGCAGCACCGTCACGCCGATCGCCCCCTCGACGAGGGCGTCGCGCAGCGCCGGCCACCGCGCCGGGAGCCACTCCCCGGAGGAGAGGTCGACCTCGCGGCGCACCAGCCGCGCGGCCTTCAGCGTCCGTGCGGCGGTCGCCGCGTCCACCCGGAGGACGCGTTGCAGGAGCTCGTTCATCGACCGGCAGCCGAACCGCCCGCAGAACGCCGGCTCCCCCGACCCCGCAGGACGCTGATCGACGTTCGCGACCGCTTCCACGACCACGGCCTCCACCCGTCGCTGGATCTCGCCCGCCACCCGCAGCAGCTCCATCATGTCCCCCGCGGCGAGAGCACTCAGGGTGCCGGATCGCAGCACCGCATCGAGGGCGACGACCGTGTCGCCCAGAACCGCTGCCGATGTGCTCTCCATGGGACGATTCCATCGGGGGCCACCGACATTCGGAACCGGATAACCCCAGGCCAGAGAGATATTCCGGAACACGCGAGCGACACATCCCGTACCAGCGCGGGCTCGCGGACAGCCCTCGACGGCAGGGCACGACGGGCGCACGATCAACCGCCCGCCCCGTCTCCACGTCGTTCACCCGGGCACCACGTCGCCGTGGCTCGAGCCTCAGGTGCGGTCGTCGTCCTCGAAGATCAGGATCGTGCGGGTCGACCGGATCGAGGGGATCGCCTGGATGTCCTCGAGCACGATGCGGCGGAGGTCGCGGGCGTCGTTCGCCCGCACGAGCAGGAGCACGTCGAAGTCTCCGCCGACCAGGGCGATGTGCTCGATCTCGGGGATCGCCCGCAGCCGGGCCCGGACGTCCTGCCACGTGGCCTGCTCGATCGCGAGGGTCACGTAGGCACTCGCGTGGTGACCCAGCAGCACGGGGTCGGTGCGCACGGTGTAGCCGGTGATGACCCCCGCGTCGGTCAGCCTCTTGATGCGCGCGTGCGCCCCGGCACGGGAGATGTGCACGGCCTCGGCGATCGCGGTCATCGATGCCCGCGCGTCCCGTCGGAGCTCGGCGAGGATCGCGCGATCCGTGTCATCCAGGGCCGTCATGGCACCCCTCTCATCCCGGTCTGAATCCTGACATTGTGAACGCCAGATCCGCAACCATCGAGCAATCGTCCACGATCTGACTGGGGATATTGGATGACTGTCGCGACCGGGGCATGCTGTCCTCATCGAGTTCGGCGAGGGAGGCGGACGATGCTGCACACGGACCTGCTGCCGCGGGACACCGCGGTGAATCTGATCACGGCGGACGGCACGACCGTCCACGACGAGGCCTACGCGCTGCCTGACGCGGACACGCTGCTCACCGCCTACCGGGGTCTCGT
Organism: Microbacterium sp. K41; assembly: GCF_004794395.1. Lineage (NCBI taxonomy): Bacteria > Bacillati > Actinomycetota > Actinomycetes > Micrococcales > Microbacteriaceae > Microbacterium > Microbacterium sp. K41. Next base: position 1,349 of record NZ_SSDO01000142.1, read on the forward strand.
CGAGGGCCGCCGCATCAACGAGCAGGCCAACGCGCTCGTGCGACAGGGGCGCCTCGCCGTGTACCCGTCCTCGCACGGGCAGGAGGCGTGCCAGGTCGCGGCGGCCATGGTGCTCGGCGACCGGGACTGGCTGTTCCCGACCTACCGCGACTCGGTCGCCGTGATCGCCCGCGGTGTCGCTCCGGCCGAGGCTCTGGTGCTCCTCAAGGGCGACTGGCACTCGGGGTATGACGTCCGCGCGCACCGGGTCGCACCGCAGGCCACTCCCCTGGCCACGCAGCTGCTGCACGCGGTGGGGTTCGCGCAGGCGGCGAAACGCCGCGGGGAGGACTCGGTCGTGCTGGCCCTGTGCGGCGACGGCGCGACGAGCGAGGGCGACTTCCACGAGGCGATGAACTTCGCCGCCGTGTTCCACGTGCCGGTCGTGTTCTTCGTGCAGAACAACGAGTTCGCCATCTCGGTGCCCCTGTCGCGCCAGACGGCCGCTCCCTCGCTCGCCCACAAGGCGATCGGCTACGGCATGCCGGGCCAGCGCGTCGACGGCAACGACGTCGCGGCCGTGCTGGCGGTGCTGACCGAGGCCGTGGACCGCGCGCGGGCGGGCGGCGGGCCGTCGCTCGTCGAGGCGCACACGTATCGCATGCAGGCGCACACGAACGCCGATGACGACACCCGCTACCGCGAGCGCGACGAGGTGCAGGCGTGGATCGCCCGTGACCCGCTGCTGCGACTGCGCGCACACCTGACCGCCGCTGGCGCGCTCGACGAGGACACCGAGAAGCGCTTCGCCGCCGGGGCGGAGGAGATCGCCGCCGCGATGCGCGAGGCGCTCAACACCGACGCCGACCTCGACCCGGAAGACCTGTTCCGCTTCGTGACCACGAGCCGGTCGCCTCAGCTCGAGGAACAGTGGCAGCTGCTGCACGGCGAACTCGAACGAGACGGGCTCGCCCACGCCGTAGCCGCGACGAACGGAGGACAGCGATGAGCATCGCCGAGCACGACACCCGCCCCGCGGCCGCGTCCGACACGGCCCCCGCCGACATCGCGAACACCGACACCGCGAACACCGAAACCGGCGGCACCGCCGCACCGGACGCCGCCCCCGCACCGGCCACGATGACGATGGCGGCCGCCCTCAACCTCGCGCTCGCCGACGCGCTGGCCTCCGACGCCGACGTGGTCGTGTTCGGCGAGGACGTCGGTGCGCTGGGCGGCGTGTTCCGCATCACCGACGGCCTCACGGCCCGCTTCGGCGAGGACCGCTGCTTCGACACCCCGCTCGCGGAGTCCGGCATCATCGGCACGGCGGTCGGCATGGCCATGAACGGCCTGCGCCCCGTGGTCGAGATGCAGTTCGACGCGTTCGCCCTGCCGGCGTTCGAGCAGATCGTCAGCCACGTCGCGAAGCTCGGCAACCGCACGCGCGGCGGCATCCGGATGCCCCTCGTGATCCGCATCCCGTTCGGCGGGGGCATCGGCGGGGTCGAGCACCACTGCGACTCGTCCGAGGCCTACTACGCGCACACCCCGGGGCTCACGGTCGTCAGCCCGTCCACCCCGCAAGACGCGTACTCGCTGCTGCGCGCGGCGATCGCCTCGCCCGACCCCGTGGTGTTCCTGGAGCCGAAGAAGCTCTACTGGTCGAAGGGCGAGGTCGACACCACCGTCACGGCCGAGATCGGCTCCGCGCGCGTCGCCAGGGACGGCACCGATGTCACGCTGCTCGCCTACGGCGCCTCCGTCGCGCTCGCCCTGGAGGCGGCCGAGGTCGCGGCGGCGGAGGGGCGTAGCGTGCAGGTGGTGGACGTGCGGTCGCTGTCTCCCTTCGACGACGAGACCGTGACCGCCGCCGTGCGTTCCACCGGGCGGGCTGTCGTGATCGCCGAGGCGCCGGGCTTCGTGAGCGTCGCCTCGGAGATCCAGGCGCGCGTGTTCGAGCGGTGCTTCGAGTACCTCGCCGCGCCCGTGCGCCGCGTGACCGGCTTCGACACCCCGTACGCGCCGCCGAAGTTCGAGCACTGGTATCTGCCCGACGTCGACCGCGTGCTCGACGCGATCGACACGCTGCACTGGGACGAGGACGCATGAGCACTCCCGTGAAGACCGCCGTCCGCGTGTTCCGCCTGCCCGATCTCGGCGAGGGGCTCACCGAGGCCGGGCTCGTGCAGTGGCTGGTCGCGGTGGGCGACACGATCGTCACCGATCAGGCGATCGCCGAGGTCGAGACCGCGAAGAGCGTCGTGGAGCTGCCGTCGCCGTTCGCTGGTGTGATCACGGCGCTGCACGGCACCCCGGGCGACACGATCGACGTCGGCGCCCCGGTCCTGGAGGTCGCCGACCCCGGACACGTGCCGGACGACGCCGCGGGCACGCCAGACGCCGACCCCGCCGCGACGACCGAGCAGGAGGCGTACCGGCAGGAGGAGCGCGCCGGCTCCGGCAACGTGCTCATCGGCTACGGCACCTCGGCGTCGACCACGAAGGGCCGGCGCCGCCGCCCCGCTGC
>NZ_SSDO01000015.1:0-1501 GCF_004794395.1 Microbacterium sp. K41
GGCGGGGCGAGCTGCCGGCGCGGGACGCCGTGCGCCTCGCGGTGCAGGCGCTCCATGCGGCTGTCGAGCTCGGCGGCCGCATCCGCCGCGTCGGTCAGGCTCTGCACGAGGTGCGAGGGCACCTGGTTGGAGAACTTGTAGTAGATCTTGTGCTCCAGGCTCGCCCAGAAGTCCATCGCGATCGTGCGGAACTGCACCTCCACCGGCACCGAGAGCGCGCCGGTCGACAGGAACACGGGCACCTCGATGATCGCGTGCAGGCTCTTGTAGCCGTTCGCCTTCGGCTGCGCGATGTAGTCCTTCACGGTGCGCACGGTCACGTCGTCCTGCGCTGTGAGCAGGTCGAACAGCCGGTACACGTCGGCGACGAAACTGCACGTGACCCGCACCCCGGCGATGTCGGTGATCTCGGCGCGGATGCGCTCGAAGTCGGGCTCGTCGATCCCCTTGCGCGCGAGCTTCTCCACGATGCTGTCCGGCGACTTCAGGCGGCTCTTCACGTGCTCGATCGGGTTGTAGGCGTGGTCGTGCGTGAACTCGTCGCGCAGGATCGAGATCTTCGTCTCCACCTCCCGCATGCCGAACTCGTACTCGCGCAGGAAGCGCTGCAGCTGATCGCGCAGCTCCTTGGCCTCGCTGATCATGGCTTCGTCGACCGGGATCACGCTCATGGGATCGACGTTATCGATCCGTGATCGGAAAGCGCTGTGGATTATCACGGTCACGCGGGAGCATCCGGCGCGTCCCGACCGAGTCCGGCCTCCCTGGCACGGACGATCAGCGCGCTGCGATCGGGCACCGCGAGCTTCGCGAGGATGCCGGACAGGTAGTTGCGCACGGTCTTCGACGACAGCACGAGCCGCCGGGCCACCGCCTGGTTGTCGAGCCCGCGGGCGATGAGGTCGAGCACCTCGCGCTCGCGGTGCGTGAGCTCGGGGAACACCACGGGCCCGGTCGTGCGCGCGCCCGACAGCAGGTCAATCGCGCGGCGCCCCACCTCGGCCGTGAGCAGCACGTCGCCCGACGCCACGGCGCGCAGCCCCCGCTCGATCTCGTCCGGCAGCGCGCTCTTGAGCAGGTAGCCCCTGGCTCCGGCGCGGAGGGCGGCGAACACCGAGTCGTCGTCGCCGAGCATCGTCACGATGAGCACGCCGATGCCGGGGGCCGCCCGCACGATGCGTCGCGTCGCCTCGATACCGGAGCCCGCCCCGAGGTCCACGTCCATGAGCACCACGTCGGGCTGCGCCGCCAGCACGCCGTCGACCGCCTCGTCTTCGGTGCCGGCCCTGCCCACGACCTGGAACCCATCGATCGACTCCAGGAAGCTCGACATGCCGAAGGCGAAGACCGGGTGGTCGTCCACCACGAAGATGCGCACGGCGCCGTCCGCCGCCTCCGCCGCGCTGGACTGCTCTGGCATGCCGCTCACGCTAGCGCTCCCGCCCGGCGGCGCACCACCGCAGGGGCGCGCTGCCCCGGGGGCGATGTGCGGAAAGGGGCA
>NZ_SSDO01000143.1:0-11959 GCF_004794395.1 Microbacterium sp. K41
GGCCGAGGCGCTGTCGGCGGTGGACGCCCGCTGGGGCGAGCGCGCCGCCCGGCGCCTCGAGCGCTTCGTGGCGCTGCCGGAGGGCACCTTCGTCTGGACCCGTGACGGAGACGGCCTGCTCTGGCTCGGGCGGCTCGACGGCCCGTGGTGGTACGACGGTTCGGCGGAGGCCGCGGCGGTCGACCTCGTGCACGTGCGGTCGTGCGTGTGGCTTCCGGACCCCGTGGACCCGGCCGTGGCTCCCGCCGCCGTCACCGCGACGTTCGCGCGCGGCGGTCGCAACGGTCAGCGCATCGGGACGCCGGGAGCGGGTGCGGCGACCGCAGCGGTGTGGGAGCGCATCGTCGGCGGGTGATCCCCGCGGTCGCTCAGACCGCGGAGGTGTCAGGGGTCAGCGCCGGTGGGTCAGCGCCAGATGACGGGTCAGCGCCAGATGACGGCCATGCCGGCGTTGGCCAGCGCGAGGATGCCGATGAGCCAGAACACGGCGGAGGGCACCGCCTCGCCGCGCTTCTGCCGCGCGGAGCCGATGCCCAGGAGCGCGCCGATCACGAGGAGCACCACGAGCTTCACGCCGATCTTGACGTAGTTCAGGTCGTACTCGATACCCCACGGAGCGGCCAGCGCCAGTCCGGCGACACCGGCGATCAGCAGGCCGTAATCCATCAGCCGGGTGATCTGCCGCTTGCCGCCGAACGCCTGGGCCGCCCAGGCGCCGAACAGCACCGCGAAGCCGATGAGGTGGACGAACACGACGATGTGGCGCAGGATCTCCATGCCCTCACCGTACGTGAGGGGGGTACTGCGTCGCTAGCAAGGCCGCCCTGACCTCAGCCGCGCAGCTCCCGGATCACGAGGGCCGTGCGCAGCGCAGCGTCCGCCGCCTCCGCGCCCTTGTCCTCCTTCGAGCCCTCGAGACCCGCGCGATCCAGGCCCTGCTTCTCGTCGTCGAGGGTCAGCAGGCCGAAGCCGACCGGCCGCCCTGCGTCGAGCGACACCCGGGTGAGACCGTCGGTGGCCGCGGCGGACACGTACTCGAAGTGGGGGGTGCCGCCGCGGATGATCACGCCGAGCGCGACCACCGCATCGGCACCTCCGGCGAACGCGGCCTGCGCGGCCACCGCGAGCTCGAACGAGCCAGGCACCCGCACGAGCGTGTGCGACGCCTGCGCCTCGTCGAGCACCCGCTGCGCGCCCGCGATCAGTCCGTTCGAGATGGTCTCGTGCCACGTGCCGGCGATCACGACGACGTGCAGTCCCCGCCCGTCGATGCTCCCGGCCTTCGGTGCTCCTGCGCCGCTCATTCCTCGTCCTTCCCGGCCGCGAGGGCCTGGGCGAGCTCTGCCTCGCCGATGATGTGACCCATCCGGTCACGCTTGGTCTCCAGGTACTGGTGGTTGTTCGGGCCGACGCCCACGATCAGCGGCACCTGCTCCACCACGTCGAGCCCCAGCTCGCGCAGCTGGTTCACCTTGTCGGTGTTGTTGGTCAGCAGTCGCACCTTCGACACGCCGAGGTCGGCGAGGATGCCGGCCGCGGCGGCGTAGTCGCGCGCATCGGCGGGCAGCCCGAGTGCGAGGTTCGCATCGACCGTGTCCAGGCCGTCCTCCTGCAGGCTGTAGGCGCGGAGCTTGTTGATCAGCCCGATGCCGCGCCCCTCGTGCCCGCGCATGTAGACGACGACCCCGCCGTCCTGCTCGATCGCGTCGAGCGCGGCGTCGAGCTGCGGGCCGCACTCGCACTTCAGCGACCCGAACGCCTCGCCCGTCAGGCACTCGGAGTGCACGCGCACGAGGGCGGTCTCGCTCAGCTCGCCCGACACGACCGCGATGTGGTCGGTGCCGGTCACGCGATCCTTGTAGGCGAGGAACCGGAACGAGCCGTGCTCGGTGGGCACGGTCGCGTCGGCGCGCAGGCTCACCCGGCGACCGCGGTGCGCGGCCGGCGTCGCCCCCGCGGGGTCGATCTCGTTGAGGTGCGCGATGAGCTGCTCGATCGTGATCACGGGCACACCGTCACGCGCGCCCAGCTCGATCAGTCCCGGCAGCCGCATCATGCTGCCGTCCTCCGCCACGACCTCGGCGATCGCGCCGACCGGTCGCAGACCCGCGAGCTTCATCAGCTCGACGGCGGCCTCGGTGTGGCCGCTGCGCTCGCGCACGCCGCCGTCCACCGCGCGCAGCGGCAGCACGTGCCCGGGGCGGATGATGCTCGTCGCGGTCGAGTCGGGGTTCGCGAGCACATTGAGGGTGCGGGCCCGGTCGCTCGCACTGATGCCGGTGGTCACGCCGTCGGCGGCGTCCACGCTCACCGTGTACGCGGTGGAGCGGGCGTCCTCGCTCGCCGCGACCATGGGCGGCAGGTTCAGCTGATCGGCCAGGTCGGCGGGCATGGGCGCGCACAGGAACCCGGACGACCAGCGCACGGTCCACGCGACCCACTCGGGCGTCGCCAGCTCCGCCGAGAGCACCACGTCGCCCTCGTTCTCGCGGTTCTCGTCGTCGGCCACGAGGACCGGCCGTCCGGCGCGCAGCGCCTCCAGGGCCTCGGGGATGGATGACAGGCTCATCGCGAGCCCCCTTCCGGTGCGGCGCGGAACGCGAGCAGACGCTCGACGTGCCGCGCGAGGATGTCGGTCTCGAGGTTCACGCGGTCACCGACCGCGCGGGTGCCGAGAGTGGTGGCGGCGAGCGTCTCCGGGATGAGCGACACCTCGAACCACGGCGCCGCCTCGTCGGGCGCGCTCACGGCGCTCACGGTCAGCGAGGTGCCGTCCACCGAGATGGAGCCCTTGTCGACCACGAGCGGCGCGAGATCGTGGGGCAGGCCGATCCGCAGCACGCTCCACTGCGCACCCGGCCGCACCTCCCGCACCTCGCCGGTGCCGTCGACGTGGCCCTGGACGATGTGCCCGCCGAGCCGCGCGCCCACCGGCATCGCCTTCTCGATGTTCACGCGCGTGCCGACCACGGCCGATCCGATCGCGGCGACGTCGAGCGTCTGCTTCATCACGTCGGCGTCGAACGTGTCGGCGGTCGAGTCGACGACGGTCAGGCACACGCCCGACACCGCGATCGACTCGCCGTGCACGGCGTCGGCCGCGGCCCTCGGCGCGCGCACGGTGAGCCGCCAGCCGTCGCCGGACTCTGCGATCGCCGTGATCTCGCCGATCTCCTCGATGATTCCGGTGAACATCACCAGGCACCTTCCTGCTCGGGGGCGTGGGGGTCTGTGAAGCGGGCGACGGCCAGGATGTCGGCGCCGAGTGGCACCCACTCCTCGACGGTCAGCCGGCGCGCCTCGTCGATGCGGGAGACGCCGATGTCGGTGAGCGCGAGGCGGCCCCCGCCCAGCAGCACCGGTGCGACGTACGCGAGCACGCGATCCGCGAGTCCCGCCGCGACGAACGCGCTGGCCAGGGTCGGCCCGCCCTCCACGAACACGCTGTGGTGGCCGCGATCGTGCAGGTCGGCGAGCACCGCGGGCAGCTCGCGGGTGTCGTAGAAGAGGGGAGCGTGCGGGTGCCGGTGCACCGCCGCGTGTGCGGGCGTCGCGCGGGCGCCGATCACGACCGGCACGGGCTGCCGCGGGTGGAGGGCGTCACCGTCGCGCGCGGTCAGAGCCGGGTCGTCGGCCAGCAGGGTGCCGGTGCCCACGACGATCGCGTCGGCCTCGGCACGACGGCGGTGCACGTCGGCGCGCGCCTCGGGGCCGGTGATCCATCGACTGGAGCCGTCGTCCGCGGCGGCACGGCCGTCGAGGCTCTGCGCCCACTTGACCGTGACGTGCGGGCGGCCCAGGCGCTTCGCGGTGAGCCAGGAGGCGATCAGCGCCTCGGCCTCCGCGGCGCGCACGCCCGACTCCACGTCGACCCCGGCGGCGCGGAGCCGCTCGGCCCCGCCGCCGGACACCTCGCCCGGATCATCGAGGGCGTAGACCACGCGGGCGACCCCGGCCTCGATGAGCGCCACGGCGCAGGGACCCGTACGGCCGGTGTGGTTGCACGGCTCGAGCGTCACGACCGCGGTCGCCCCGCGCGCGGCACCCGGCGAGAGCTTCGACAGCGCATCGACCTCGGCGTGCGCGGTGCCGGAGCCGCGGTGCCATCCCTCGGCCAGCACCTCACCGGCGGGGGAGAGGAGCACGGCGCCCACCTGCGGGTTGACCCCGCGGGGGCCGCGGGCGGCGAGCTCGAGCGCGCGGTCCATCGCACGCTGCTCGATCGCGGTCACTGCCATCCGTCGTCCTCTCTGCGGCCTCGGGGCTCTCGCAGGGGTGGCGGAACGGACGCACACGCGTGCGCCTCGTGCTGCCTCCCTTCCGGACTAGCGAGGTCACCCTCGCATCACCGTCGGTCCCGGAGTTCCACCGGATCGGCATCCCGATCACTCGAGACGCTCGCGGACTGTCACCGCCGGTTCGGATTCCCACCGACCCCGGAGCACGTTGCTGCTCTGAGTGTACTCAACGCGGTCGGCGCGATTTCATTCCGTGGCATGGATCCGCGCGTTCGGCGCCCATCTCACTTCAGCAGGCGCGAGAGGCGGCGGTCGGCGAGCACCTTGCCGCCCGTCTGGCACGTGGGGCAGTACTCGAGCGACCGGTCGGCGAAGAACACGCTGCGCACGGTGTCTCCGCACACGGGGCACGCCTCGCCGCGGCGCGCGTGCACCTGCATGCCGCGGCGCTTGGCGTCTTTCAGGTCGGCGGGCGGCTTCCCGGAGGCCGCGGCCACCGCCTCGCGCAGCGTCTCCTGCATCGCCGCGAACAGCCGGTCGACCTCGGCGTCGTCGAGCGTCGCGGCGATCGCATAGGGCGACATGCGTGCGGCGTGCAGGATCTCGTCGGAGTAGGCGTTGCCGATCCCCGCGATCACGCCCTGGTCGCGCAGCAGCCCCTTGATCTGCATGCGCCGCCCCTCCAGCAGGCCGGCGAAGTCCGCCCGCGTGAAGGCCGGGTCGAGCGGGTCGGGACCGAGGCGAGCGATGCCGGGCACCTCCTGCGGATCGCGCACGACGTACACCGCGAGCGACTTCTTCGTACCGGCCTCCGTCAGGTCGAACCCGCTGCCGTCGTCGAGCGCGACACGCAGGGCGATGGGCGTCTTCCCCGGCTTGATGAGCGTGGTCGGCAGGGTCTCGTACCAGCGCAGCCAGCCCGCCTTCGCCAGGTGGAACACGAGGTGCAGCTCCGCACCGCACGACAGCACGACGAACTTGCCCAGCCGCGCGGCCGCGGTGATCTCCGCGCCGTGGAGCGCCGTGATGGGCGGGTCGTACGTCTTCAGCGCCGCGATGGCCGAGACCGACGCGCGGGTGATCGTGCGTCCGACCGCGCGCTCGCCGAGGAACGCGACGAGTCCTTCGACCTCCGGCATCTCGGGCATGCAGCCATCCTGTCACCGGCCTCCGACGCTGTCACGCCTCGCCGGCAGCCGTCACAGCACGGGCCACTCGACCGGGGTGCGGTCGTCGGTGGCGAGCAGCCCGGCGACCCAGCCGTCGTCGCGGCCGCGCTGACTCGTGAGGGCCTGGCGCTGCGTGCCCTCGAACCGGAAGCCGAGGGCGCGGGCGGCCCGTGCCGACGGCACGTTGCCCACCACGGCCTGCCAGCGGATGCGCGCGAGCCCGAGCTCTGCGAACCCCCAGTCCAGCACCGCGCGGGCCGCCTCGGTCAGGTAGCCCTGCCCGCGGGCGTCCGCGACCATCCAGTAGCCCAGTTCGGCACTGCCACCCGCGGCGTGGCCCGCGATGTGGTGCAGGCCGATGACGCCCACGAGCACGCCGTCCGCGAAGATGCCCCACACGGTCTGGGAGCCGTCCGCCCACCAGTCGGCGACGAGCGCGACGAAGTCCTCCGCGTCCTGCCGGAAGTACGGGTTCGGGACGGTCGTCCAGCGGGGGATCTCCGGGTCCTGGCAGGCCGCGGTGATCGCGTCGACGTCCGCCTCCGTCGGGGCATGCAGGACGAGGCGGGCGGTGGTGAGGGTGACCGGAGGCATCCCTCCAGCCTAGGACGGCCGAGCCGGTCGCCCGGTCGGCGAGGGGGACGTCGACCGCGGTGTCGGTGGGCGCGATTAGGCTTGTCCGGTGACTGTTCCGGGGATTCTGCGCGCCTTGGAAGAGGCGTCTCTGTTTCGTGACGCTCTCGCCTGGGCGCATACCGACGCCGACCTCGGACTGGTCGACGGCCTCGATGCGCCCACGCTCGCCGGGCTCCTCGCCAAGCGCGCCGCGGCCGGGCACCCCGCCGCGTTGCTCGCCGTGGTGCCGACCGGGCGCCGGGCCGAGACGCTCGCCGCGGCGATGTCGGCCTACGTGCCCGATGCCGAGGTGCTCACGTTCCCGGCATGGGAGACCCTGCCGCACGAGCGGCTGAGCCCGAGCCCCGACACCGTCGGGCAGCGCCTGCAGACCCTGCGCCGCATCGCCGAGTGGTCGGGTGATCACCCGCTCGTGGTCGTCGCCTCCGTGCGCGCCGCGCTGCAGCCGATCGCCGGCAACCTGGGCGAGATCGCCCCGCTCGACCTCGCCGTCGGCAGCCGGGGGCACGAGCTCGACCACGTCGCGGAGCAGCTGGTCGAACGCGCATACTCCCGCGTGGACATGGTGTCGCGGCGCGGTGAGTTCGCCGTGCGCGGCGGCATCCTCGACGTGTTCCCTCCCACGTCGGAGCACCCCTACCGCGTGGAGTTCTTCGGCGACGAGATCGACCAGATCCGGGCGTTCTCCGTGGCCGATCAGCGCTCGCTCCCCGGCGACGTCCCGGCGGTCGACCTGCCGCCCAGCCGCGAGCTGCTGCTCACCGCCGACGTGCGCGACAGGGCGCGCGCGCTGATCGGCGGGTTCCCGGCCATCGCGGGCATGCTCGAGAAGATGGCCGAGGGCATCCCGGTCGAGGGCATGGAGTCGCTGCTGCCCGCCGTGGCCGGTCCGCTGAAGTCGCTCGTGGAGTACCTGCCGCCCGGCAGCGCGACCGCGGTGGTCGACCCCGAGCGGGCGACCGCGCGGGCGATCACCCTCGGCGACACGAACCGCGAGTTCCTCGACGCCGCGTGGAGCGCGGCGACCTCCGGGGCCTCGGCTCCCATCGACCTCGGCGCGGGCGACTTCCTCACGGTCGCCGACCTGCGCGACGTGGTGCGCGACCGCGGCGGCGTGTGGTGGCGGCTCAGCCCGTTCGGCATCGGCGACGCCGACCCGGAGAGCGTCGAGGCGTCGGCGGTCATCCCGTCGTTCCACGGCAACGTCGACGGGGCGATCGCCTTCGTCGACGCGAAGGTCGCCGACGGGTGGCGCGTCGTGGTGATCGCGACGGGACACGGGCTCGTCGACCGCGCGCGCGACGTGCTGTCCGACCGGGGCATCGCGGCCCGCGCGGTGGAGTCGCTGACCGAGGCCCCCGACCCCGGGGTCGCGACGCTCGTGACCGGTGCGGTCGAGGCGGGGTTCCAGGTGCCGGAGGCGAAGCTCGCCGTCCTCACCGACAACGAGTTCTACGGCCGCACGATCGGCGGCGACCAGCGCGTGGTGAAGAAGCTCGCCTCGCGCCGCAAGAACGTGGTCGACCCCCTCCAGCTCAAGCAGGGCGACTTCGTGGTGCACGCCACGCACGGCATCGGCCGCTTCGTGGAGATGACGCAGCGCGAGGTCTCGACGGGCGGCCGCCACGCCGCGAAGTCCGTGCGCGACTACCTCGTGCTGGAGTACGCCCCGTCCAAGCGCGGCTACCCGGGCGACAAGCTCTTCGTGCCCACCGACCAGCTCGACCTGCTCTCCAAGTACGTCGGCGGTGAGGCCCCGGCGCTGTCGAAGATGGGCGGCAGCGACTGGGCGCAGGCCAAGGGCAAGGCCCGCAAGGCCGTGCGCGACATCGCGGTCGAGCTCGTGAAGCTCTACTCCGCGCGCATGAGTGCCAAGGGGCACGCGTTCGGTCCGGACACCCCGTGGCAGCGCGAGCTGGAGGAGGCGTTCCCGTTCGCCGAGACCCATGACCAGCTGCAGACCATCGACGAGATCAAGGCCGACATGGAGCGGCCCATCCCGATGGACCGGCTGCTGTCGGGCGACGTCGGCTTCGGCAAGACCGAGGTCGCGGTGCGCGCGGCGTTCAAGGCCATCCAGGACGGCAAGCAGGTCGCGATGCTCGTGCCGACGACGCTGCTGGTGAAGCAGCACCTGGAGACGTTCACGGAGCGCTTCGCCGGCTTCCCGGTGAAGGTGCGGCCGCTGTCGCGCTTCCAGACCGACAAGGAGGCGAAGCTCACGCTGCAGGGCCTTCTCGACGGCACGGTCGACATGGTCATCGGCACGCACCGCATCCTCACCGATCAGGTGATGTTCAAGGACCTCGGCCTGATGATCATCGACGAGGAGCAGCGCTTCGGCGTGGAGCACAAGGACGCGCTGAAGAAGATGAAGACCAACGTCGACATCCTCGCCATGAGTGCGACCCCGATCCCGCGCACCCTGGAGATGGCGGTCACCGGCATCCGGGAGATGTCCACGCTCGCGACGCCGCCGGAGGACCGGCACCCGATCCTCTCGTTCGTCGGGCCGCGCAGCGACAAGCAGATCGCCGCCGCCATCCGGCGCGAGATCCTGCGCGAGGGCCAGGTGTTCTTCGTGCACAACCGCGTGCAGTCCATCCAGCGGATCGCGGCCCAGCTCGCCGAGCTCGTGCCGGAGGCGCGCATCGCGGTCGCGCACGGGCAGATGGGGGAGCATGCGCTGGAGCAGGTGGTCGACGACTTCTGGGAGCGCAAGTTCGACGTGCTCGTCTCGACCACCATCATCGAGACCGGCCTCGACATCTCCAACGCCAACACGATCATCATCGACCGCGCCGACAAGTACGGCCTGAGCCAGCTGCACCAGCTCCGCGGACGCGTGGGCCGCGGACGCGAGCGCGCCTACGCGTACTTCCTCTACGACGACATGAAGCCGCTGAGCGAGACCGCGGCCGACCGCTTGCAGACCATCGCGGTCAACAACGACCTCGGCTCGGGCATGCAGGTGGCGCTGAAGGACCTGGAGCTGCGCGGGGCGGGCAACCTGCTCGGCGCGGAGCAGGCGGGGCACATCGCCGGCGTCGGCTTCGACCTGTACCTGCGCATGATCGGTGAGGCCGTCGCGACGTTCCGCGGCGAAGAGGTCGAGACGGGGCAGGAGCTGCGACTGGAGCTGCCGCTGGACGCGCGCATCCCCGAGGACTACATCGACAGTGAGCGCCTGCGCCTGGAGGCGTACCAGAAGCTGTCCGCCGCCTCGGCCGCGACCGCCAAGGACGATGCGATCGACCTCGTGCAGGAGGAGCTGATCGACCGCTACGGCACCCCGCCCGAAGAGGTCGCCGGGCTCTTCGCGATCGCGCGACTGCGCCGCAGGGCCGCACGGGCCGGACTCACCGACGTGGTGGCGATGGGGTCGAACCTCCGCATCGCCCCGGCGCGGCTGGAGGACTCCATCAAGGTGCGGCTGCAGCGGCTCTACCCGAAGGCGAAGCTCGTGGCCGGGGGAGAGGCGCTGGTGGTGCCGATGCCCACCGTCGCCGCGGCCGTCGGCGTCGGCGTGGAGCCGCTGCCCGACGCGCAGCTGCTGGAGTGGGTCGGCCAGCTGTTCACCGCGATCTTCCCGGAACCCGCCACGACCCCGTAGCGGACGGCGGGGGCCCCGGGGCTAGTCTGGCCGCATGTTGTACGAGCACCTCGGGGCTCGCCCCCGCATCCATGACACCGCCGTCGTCGCCCCCACCGCCGTGATCTCCGGCGATGTGGAGGTCGGTCCGGGCTGCCAGGTGCTGCACGGTGCCGTGATCACCGCCGAGGGCGGCCCGATCACGCTCGGCGCACACGTGATCGTGATGGAGAACGCGCTGATCAGGGCGACCGCGGCGAACGCGGTGCACATCGGCGACCACACCCTCGTCGGCACGCTCGCGAGCATCGCCGGCGCGACCGTGGGCGAGGAGGTGTTCTTCGCCTCGGGCGCCCGCATCTTCAACGGTGCGCTGGTGGGCAGCCGCTGCGAGGTGCGCGTCAACGCGATCGTGCACCGGCGCGCGGTGCTGCCCGAGGGGACGGTCGTGCCGATCGGATGGGTCGCGGTCGGCGATCCGGTGCAGCTGCTCTCGCCGGACCGGGCGGAGGAGATCGCGGCGGCGCAGCCCGAGCTCGACTTCCCCGGGCACGTGTTCGGGGTCGACCGGGACACCCCCGACCTCATGGTGCAGCTCACCGAGCGCTACGGGAGCTCCCTCGCGCGGCACGCCGACGACCGACCCGTCGGGCCGTAGCCGCGCGGGCGCGCAGAGACGAAGCCGAGCACCCCGCCGATGCCCGGCTTCGCCGGCTCGATGTCAGATGACGCCCTGCGCGAGCATGGCAGCGGCGACCCTCTCGAATCCTGCGATGTTGGCCCCCGCGACGTAGTCGCCGGGAACCCCGTACCGTTCCGCGGCGTCGAACGCGGCGCCGTGGATATCCGCCATGATCTCACGGAGCTTGCTCTCGCTGTCGGCGAAGGTCCACCGCTGGCGCGAGGCGTTCTGGCTCATCTCCAGCGCGGAGGTGGCGACACCGCCCGCGTTGGCCGCCTTGCCGGGGGCGAACAGCACACCCGCCCGCTGGAACGCCTCGACGGCCTCGGGCACGCACGGCATGTTGGCGCCCTCGGAGACCGCCTGCACACCACCGGCGATCAGCGCCTCGGCGTCGGCCAGGCTCACCTCGTTCTGCGTGGCGGACGGCACGGCGATGTCGACCGGCACCTCCCACACGCTGCCGCCCTCGACGAACCGTGCGCTGGGGCGGCGGCGGGCGTACTCGACGATGCGGGCGCGCTCGACCTCCTTCAGCTGACGCAGCAGGTCGAGGTCGATGCCGGCGTCGTCGACGACGTAGCCGGAGGAGTCGGAGGCGGTGACCGCGGTCGCGCCGAGCTGCGCGGCCTTCTGGATCGCGTAGAGGGCGACGTTGCCGGAGCCGGAGATGCCGACGCGCTTGCCCGCCAGCGAGTCGCCGCGGACGGCGAGCATCTCCTGCGCGAAGAACACCGCGCCGTAGCCGGTGGCCTCCGTGCGCACCTCGGCCCCACCCCAGCCGGTGCCCTTGCCGGTGAACATGCCCGACTCGTGGCGGTTGGTGACCTTGCGGTACTGGCCGAACAGGAAGCCGATCTCGCGGCCGCCCACGCCGATGTCGCCGGCGGGGACGTCGGTGTGCTCGCCGAGGTGGCGGTACAGCTCGTTCATGAACGACTGGCAGAAGCGCATGACCTCGGCGTCGGACTTGCCGTGCGGGTCGAAGTCGGAGCCGCCCTTGCCGCCGCCGATGCCCTGACCGGTGAGCGCGTTCTTGAAGATCTGCTCGAAGCCGAGGAACTTGATGATCGACAGGTTCACCGAGGGGTGGAAGCGCAGTCCGCCCTTGTACGGGCCGAGCACGGAGGAGAACTGGATGCGGTAGCCGCGGTTGACCTGCAGCTTCCCCGCGTCGTCGACCCACGGCACGCGGAACAGGATCTGCCGCTCTGGCTCGACCAGGCGCTCGAGGATGCCGCCGTCGACGTATTCCGGGTGGCGCTCCAGCACGGGGGCGATCGAGTGCAGCACCTCGTGCACGGCCTGGTGGAACTCCGGCTCGTGCGGGCTACGGGAGAGCACCGTGTCGAACACGGGCTGCACGGAGTCGGCGAGCGGATGGAAGTCGGCAGTGGTCGTGACGGTCACGCGGGAAGGACTTTCTGGTGGGGGATGGAGTGCTGGCGATCGTGTCGCGTCAGGGCGGTGCCGGTTGGGCCGAGCTCTCACTCTAGCGTCGGCGCCCGAGGGCCCCGCGCCACGCGACGGGCGGCCGCGGCTCAGCCGGTGTTCTGCAGTCCGGCCGCGACGCCGCTCACCGAGAGCAGCAGGAGGCGCTGCTGTTCCGCGTCGGCGCCCGAGCCCTCCGGCTGCGGCGCGG
>NZ_SSDO01000144.1:0-741 GCF_004794395.1 Microbacterium sp. K41
CGAGCGACGCCCGGGCGAGCGCGCCGTCGTCGCCGCGGTTGACGCGCAGCACATGATCGGCCGCCGCGGCCGCCGCCTCGACCCAGTCGGGCTCGCCGAGAGTCGTCCCCGCCCTGGCCAGAGCCCCGATCGCGAGGCCGTTCCAGCCCGTGATGACCTTGCCGTCCACCGCGGGAGGTTCCAGCCCGCCGCGCGCGGACACCGAGCGCTGGTAGTACCCGCCCTCGCTGCGCACCCCGTCGATCCACGACTCCGAGTCCTGCGCGGCCCCGAAGCCGCCGCCGTCGCGTCGCAGCACGCCCAGGAGGAAGCCGGCGATGCCGCGGGCGGTGCCCGTATCCCCCTCGTCCAGCGCGACCTCCAGCAGCTGCGCGTTGTCGGTGAGCATGCGCTCGTAGTGCGGCACCGTCCAGTCCCGCTGCGTGGCGTAGCGGAAGAAGCCGCCGTCCTCGTCGCGCAGGTCGGAGCCGGACATGGCCGCGAGCGCCCGCGTGGCCGCTGCGCCGGCGTCGGGAGAACCCGCCCGCACCAGCGGATGCTGCAGCAGCCGCAGCGTGGTCGCCACCGGGAACTTCGGCGCCCCGCCGAAGCCTCCGAACAGCCGGTCCTCCCTGGCCGCGATCCCCTCGGCGGCGGTGACGATCGCCGCCGCGTCGGGCAGGTCGGACGGCGCGGACTCGGCCGCCCTGGCGAGGGCCTCGGTCACCGCGTCCGCCGACTCCTCCGCCTGCGCGCGCCGCA
>NZ_SSDO01000145.1:0-394 GCF_004794395.1 Microbacterium sp. K41
CGTCGCCCGCGGCGACCTTGGCGGCCGACACCGCCCGGTCCTCGTCGGGCTCGTCGGCGCGCAGTGCCGCGTTCCACACGAGCGGCCGCGCGAAGCTCAGCGCGATCCGCACATCCGCCAGCTGGTGCTTGAGCGCCTGGAACTCCCCGATCGGACGGCCGAACTGTTCGCGCACCTTCGCGTACGACACGGCCTCCGCGAGCAGCCGCTCTCCCGCGCCCACGAGCAGCGCGGCGGCGGCGAGGGCTGCTTCGTTCAGGGCCGCGTCGAGGGCGCCGGGCACGAGCGGGGTCGAGGCTCCCGTGGGGGAGAGCCGGGCGAGACGCCGGGTGGGCGCGACCGAGGTCAGCTCCGCGCCCGGCTCGCCCTCGTGCAGCGCGTCACCGCGGACGAG
>NZ_SSDO01000146.1:0-17476 GCF_004794395.1 Microbacterium sp. K41
CGCCTGGTCGGAGCGGTCGCGTGACGCCGCCGGAGGGCTGGCAGGACGAGGCCGCCGAACGGCTGCGCCGCGGGCGGCGTGCGGATCGTCGCATCCCCGCGTTCCTGCTGCGCTCCCCCATCAGCCGCCTGGGCTACGCCTGGGGTACAGCCGTCGGCTGGCTCTGGGGCTCCCTGTGGAGCACGGGGCGGGTCGAGCGACGCAACGGCCTGTGGATCTTCCGCGGCATGCCCTCGTGGACGTTCAACCGTGGCGGTGTGTGCGTCGGTGGCTGCTTCCTCACCGGTGACGAACCGCCGAGCGACGCGGTCCTGCGACACGAGGCGGTGCACAAGGAGCAGTGGCTGCGCTACGGGTTCCTGATGCCGGTGCTGTACCTGTTCGCGGGGCGCGACCCGCTGCGCAACCGCTTCGAGATCGAGGCGGGGCTGGAAGACGGCAACTACGTCCGTCGTCCGCGCTGAGTCAGCGCGCGATCGGCAGGAGGCCGAAGCGCTCCGGTGCGTGGATCAGACCGGGGGCGATGCCGAGGGCGCCGGTGAGGTGCTCGACGATGTCGGCCGTGCCGAGGTAGCCGCCCAGCAGCGTGACGTGGGTCTCCACCTCGTCGTCGCACATCATCTCGTCGGCCCAGGCGCAGGTGGCACGGGCGAGCGCCTGTCCCGCGGCGCAGGCGCGACCGCTGCCCGGGGTTCCCGAGCGCTGTCCGCGCGCGAGCCAGGTGACCGTCATGCGACCGGGTGCCTCGATCACGCCGATGTCGGACACCTCGGGCACCTCGATGAAGATGCGACCGGAGGCGCACAGGGGCAGCGTGGCCAGGAAGGCCTCGAGCTCCGCGAGGGAGTGCTCATCGGCCGTCACCAGGTGGTGGGCGCGGCGACGCGCGGCACGACGTGCAGCGCGGGCTCCGCGGATCTCGAGCGAGGTGGTCATGATGGCTCCATGCTACACCAAGTGAAGGCTTGCCTAACCTTCCTCCGCGACCTCAGTCGATGGGCTCGACCAGGGCGGCACGCAGGGCGTCGAGCTCGCCCTCGGTCATGCCGTTGGCGCGCAGGTATCCCGCCGCCGAGCCCCAGCGCTCATCGACCTGCGCGAGCAGCCGTCGCATGACGTCGGCGGGCGACTGCGTGGCAAGGGCCACCGCGTGCACCGCCTCCGGGTGCTGTGAGCGCAGATACTCCGCGATGCGCCGCGAGCGCTCCGGCGGCAGCTGCGACTCGGTGAGCGCGTAATCCGCGATCACCGCCTCCCGATCGGCGCCGACGGCCGACAGGGCGAGCGCGACGGTCACCCCGGTGCGGTCCTTGCCCACCGTGCAGTGCACCAGGGTCGGGTCGCCGGCGGCGATGATGCGGACGGCCTCCACCAGCCGGTCGCCGCTCTCCTCCAGCAGGTGCAGGTACAGGTCGTCGAGGCTCACGTCCGACTCGAAGAAGGAGCGGACGGACCCGAGGAAGAGCGGCAGGTGCGTCGTCTCCGGCCCGTCGATCTCGCTCGGCTCCGCGGCGACCTCCTCCCCGTCGCGCAGATCCACGATGCGCGCCACGGCGTCCCGCAGGACAGCGGCCCCGGCGGGCGTCGCGGTGGAGAGCTGACCGGACCGCAGCAGCACACCCGAGCGGATGCGCCCGCCTTCCGCCGGCATCCCGCCCACGTCTCGGACGTTCGAGACGCCCTCGACGTCGAGAACGGTCATGACGCGGCGGGTGCGGTGCGCGGCGGCACCGGGTAGCGACCGGCGATGACGATGCGGTTGAACGCGTTGATCGATACGCAGGCCCAGCTCAGCGCGGCGTACTCCTTCTCGGTGAAGACGCTGCCGACCAGGTCGTACACCTCGTCGGAGATGCCGTCCTCCGCGATGAACGTGAACGCCTCGGCGAGCTCGAGCGCCGCCCGCTCCCGGTCGCTGAAGACCCCGCTCTCGCGCCACACGGGGATCTGCGTGAGCGTGTCGGCGTCGATCCCGGCGGCGGCCGCGCGATCGACATGGATGCGCGTGCAATAGCTGCACCCGTTCAACTGCGAGCAGTGGATCATGACGAGCTCCTTGAGCCGGTCATCGATCCCGTTCGCCGCACAGATGGAGCCGACCGTCTTGGAGAACGCGTCGAGGGCCTGATACGCAGCCGGCTCGGTCTTGGAGAGATGCACGCGCTGTTCGGTCATGCCTCCATGATATGGCGCGGTCGAGGCGCAGCGACCGGCGAGCGCGCGCACCCGGAAATGCAGAAGGCCAAGCTACTCGCCATGATGCTCATCGAAACAAGAAGTAATCGACCGTAGCTTCTTGTCACAATGCTCCCGCATTTCCGCGTCGGCGTGGCAGGGGCGCAGAATAGCCCCGTGGCGATCGACACCAGCGAGTTCACCTATCTTCCCGCACAGGCCGAAGCGCTCGGCGTCCCCCTCCCGGAGGTGCAGCGCCTGACACTCCCGCTCGCGGACGGCCGCACCCTCAGCGCCCTCCGGTTCGGCACGGGCGAGCCCCGGATCACGCTCCTGCACGGGGCCGGGCTCAACGCGCACACGTGGGACACGACCGCGCTGGCCCTGCAGCAGCCGGTGCTCGCGATCGACCTCGCCGGTCACGGCGACTCCTCGTGGCGCGACGACGCCGACTACACCCCCCGCGTGCTCGCCGCCGACGTGGCCGCCGCGCTCGACGCCTGGACGACCCAGCCGCAGGTGGTCGTCGGCCAGTCCCTCGGCGGGCTCACCGGCGCCGCCCTCGCCGCGGCCCGCCCCGACCTCGTGGCCGAACTCGTGGTCGTCGACATCACGCCGGGAGTGGACGTGACCGCCGGCCCCGCGGCGCTGCGGGCGTTCTACGAGGGCCCGACCGACTTCGCCACCCGCGACGAGCTGGTCGACAAGGCCATGGCGCTCGGCTTCGGCGGCACCCGCCCCGAGACCGAGCGCGGCGTCTTCCTCAACACGCGTGTGCGCGACGACGGCCGGATCGAGTGGAAGCACCACTTCGCCCACCTCGCGGCGCAGGCGCTGTCGGCGCACGACCCCGGCACCCCGGCCGCCCCGTCCGTCCTGCACGAGACCGGCTGGGACGACCTCGCCGGCGTGCGCTCCCCGCTGACGCTGGTCCGGGCGGAGCGGGGCTTCGTGAGCGCCGAGGACGCCGCCGAGCTGCAGCGCCGCCTCCCCGCCGCCCGCGTGGTCGTGCTCGACGCCACCCACAACGTGCAGGAGACCGCGCCCGCCGAGCTGGCTGCGCTCCTGACCTCGCGCACCACGTCGGCGACCGGCGGAATATGACGTTCCGTTCCGTCGCCGACCCCCGCACCTCCCCGCAACCCTAGGCTCGTCCCACCGGCACACAGCACCTGCCGCACCGAGAGGAAACACCCATGTTCTTTCGTCACCGACGCCT
Organism: Microbacterium sp. K41; assembly: GCF_004794395.1. Classification (NCBI taxonomy): domain Bacteria; kingdom Bacillati; phylum Actinomycetota; class Actinomycetes; order Micrococcales; family Microbacteriaceae; genus Microbacterium; species Microbacterium sp. K41. The sequence goes on from NZ_SSDO01000146.1 coordinate 3,395, forward strand.
CGCGCTGATCTCCGCACTCGCGGCCACCGCCGTCGTGCTCAGCGCCTGCTCCGGCTCCGCAGAGCCCGGACCCTCCACCGGGACCGGCGAGCCCGATTCGAACGCGACGCTGCACGTGGGGCTCGTGCTCGAGCCCACCAACCTCGACATCCGCCACACGAGCGGTGCCGCCCTCGAGCAGATCCTCATCGACAACATCTACGAGGGCCTCGTCAGCCGCACGCAGGAGAACGAGATCGAGGGGCGTCTGGCCTCGGACTACGAGGTGTCGGACGACGGGCTGACCTACACGTTCACGCTGAACGACGGAGTCGTCTTCCACGACGGCACTCCCCTGACCTCCGCCGACGTCGTCTCGTCGTACGAGACCGTGCGCACCGACGCCACCGTGCAGGGCAACGCCGAGTTCGCGTCGGTCGCCTCGATCACCGCCCCCGACCCGACCACCGTGCAGATCGTGCTGTCCGCGCCGAACCAGAACTTCCTGTTCGCACTCACGGGCCCGGCCGGACTCGTGTTCAAGACCGGCGACACGACCGATCTGAAGACCGCGGAGAACGGCACCGGCCCGTTCACGCTCTCGCGCTGGAACAAGGGCAGCACCATCACGTTCGCGCGCAACGACGAGTACTGGGGCGACCCGGTGAGCGTCGCCGAGGTCGAGTTCCAGTACATCCCCGACTTCACCGCCGGCGTGAACGCGGCGCTCGCCGGCGACGTCGACGTGCTCACCGCCGTCGACCCGAACCTCGCATCGCAGCTGGAGGACTCCGGCGACTTCACCCTCACGAAGGGCCGCACGACCGACAAGGCCACGCTCGCGTTCAACAACAAGAAGGCGCCGCTCGACGACGTGCGCGTGCGTGAGGCGCTGCGCCTGGCGATCGACCACGACGCGCTGATCGAGGCCGTCGGAGCCGGCACCCCGCTGTACGGGCCGATCCCCGAGCTCGACCCGGGCTACGAGGACCTCTCCGACGTGATCTCCTACGACCCGGAGCGCGCGAAGGAGCTGCTGGCCGAGGCGGGGCAGGAGGACCTCGACCTCACGCTCACGATCCCCTCGTTCTACGGCACGACCGTCCCGAAGGTGCTCATCTCCGACTTCGACAAGGTCGGCGTGAACCTCGAGGTCGACTCGGTGGAGTTCCCGACCTGGCTCGAAGACGTCTACACCAACAAGGACTACGACCTCAGCTTCGTGCTGCACGTCGAGCCGCGCGACTTCGGCAACTTCGCCAACCCGGACTACTACTTCGGCTACGACAACGCCGAGGTGCAGGACCTGTACGCCCAGGCGCTGGCCGAGGTCGACCCCGACGCGTCGGCGAAGCTGCTCGCCCAGGCCGCCCGCATCGTGTCGGAGGACCACGCGGCCGACTGGCTGTATAACGGCGAGACCATCACCGCGGTCAGCCCGATCGTCTCGGGCTTCCCGGAGGACTCGATCAACTCGCGCATCAACCTGGCGGACGTCACCGTCAGCAGCGCCGACTGAGCGCCCGGTTCCGACCCCGTGCTGCGCTACGCGCTCGTCCGAGGGGCCCTGCTCATCGCAGGGCTCCTCGTGTCGAGCGCGCTCATCTTCCTGACCCTCCGGGTGTTCCCCGGTGACGTCGCCCAGCTCATCGCCGGGACCCAGGCCTCGCCCTCCGAGGTCGAAGCCCTCCGGGAGTCGCTCGGCCTGAACCGTCCCCTGCTCGCGCAGTACACCGACTGGATCGGCGGCATCTTCCGCGGCGACCTCGGCACCTCCCTCCTCTCCGGCGCGTCCGTCGGCGAGGAGCTGCTGCTCAAGGCGCAGGTCACGGTGCCGCTCGGCCTGCTGTCGCTGCTGATCGCGGTGCTCATCGCCGTGCCGTTCGGGATCCTCGCGGCCCTTCTGCGCGGCCGGCGCGGCGGGACGGCGCTCAGCGTCGGTGCGCAGGCGCTCGCGGCCGTTCCGGTGGTCTGGGCGGGCATGATGCTGATCGTGGTGTTCTCCGTGTGGCTCGGCTGGCTCCCGCCGCAGGGCTTTCCGCGCACCGGCTGGTCGACCCCGGGCCGGGCCATCGAGGCGCTGCTGCTTCCCGCGCTGACCATCGGGATCGTGGAGGGCGCGATGCTCATGCGGTTCGTGCGCAGCGCCACGCTCCAGGCCGCTGGTCAGGATTTCGTGCGCACGGCCGCGGCCAAAGGGCTCACCCGCACGCGCGCCCTGATCCAGCACGGCATCCCGGCGGTCGGGCTGTCGATCGTGACGGTGCTCGGGCTCCAGGTCGCCGGGATCATCGTCGGCTCCGTCGTGATCGAGCAGCTGTTCACCCTGCCCGGCATCGGCCGGATGCTGGTGGCCGACGTGGGCACGCGCGACCTGATCAAGGTGCAGAGCGAGCTGCTCGTGCTCACCGGGTTCGTCCTGGTCGTGGGCTTCGTGGTCGACCTGCTGCATCGCGCGATCGACCCGAGACAGCGGGAGGCCGCATGACCCCCCGCTGGCTGCACCGGCTGTGGCAGACCGCGACCGGACGCTTCGGCCTGATCGTGGTCGCCGTGATCGCGCTCGCGGCCCTCGTATCGCTGTTCTGGACGCCGTTCGACCCGCGCGCCTCCGACATCGGCGACCGTTGGCTGCCGCCGGGCCTCCCCCACCTGCTGGGCACCGACGACACCGGGCGCGACATCCTCAGTCTGCTGATGGCCGGGGCCCGCACGACCGTGTTCGTCAGTGTCGGCGCCGGCGTCATCGCCACGCTCGTCGGCATCGCGCTCGCGACCCTCGGAGCGCTCACCACGCGGCTCGTGCGCGAGACCGTGGCCGTGCTCGTCGACATCCTGATCGCCTTCCCGGTGCTGCTCATCGCGATGATGATCTCGTCGGTGTGGGGCGGGTCGCTGTGGGTCGTCATCTGGGCGGTCGGCATCGGGTTCGGCGTGAACATCGCCCGGGTCACGCGCCCCGAGCTGCGCCGCGTGCAGCAGAGCGACTTCATCCTCGCCGCCCGCGCCTCGGGGCTGACACCGGCGCAGACGCTCGTGCGCCACCTGCTGCCGAACGTGGCCCCGGTGTTCATCGTGCAGCTGTCGTGGTCGATGGCGGTGGCCGTGCTCGCCGAGGCCGGCCTGTCCTACCTCGGCTTCGGCGCCTCGGTGGTCGAGCCGAGCTGGGGTCTGCTGCTCGCCGATCTGCAGCGCTACATCGGCGTGCACCCGCTCACGGTCATCTGGCCTGGACTGACCATCACCCTCACGGTGCTGGCGCTCAACCTGCTGGGCGACGGACTGCGCGAGGCGACCGACCCGACCCTGCGGCACCGCGCCGCCGAGACGCACACCCCGGCGGTGGTCGCGTGAGCCTGGTGGTGGAGGACCTGGTCGTCGAGCTCGACGGGCGACGCCTGGTCGACGGCGTGTCGTTCGAGGTGCCCGATGGCGCCAGGGTCGGGCTGATCGGCGAATCCGGCTCCGGAAAGTCGCTCACGGCGCTTGCAGTGCTCGGGCTGCTCCCGGACGGGGCGACCGCGCACGGCAGCATCCGCTGGGACGGCACCGAGCTGATCGGCCTTCCCGACCGGGAGCTCGCGCGGCTGCGCGGCGACGACATCGGCATCGTGTTCCAGGAGCCGCGTACGGCCCTGAACCCGATCCGCACCGTGGGGCGGCAGATCGCCGAGTCGATCCGCATCCACCAGGGTCTCGGGAAGCGCGAGGCCAGGGAGCGCGCGATCGCCCAGGCAGCACGCGTGCGGCTCCCCGACCCCGAGACCATCGTCGACCGCTACCCGCACCAGCTCTCGGGCGGGCAGCGGCAGCGGGTGGCGATCGCGATGGCCCTCGCCTGCCGCCCTCGGCTGCTCATCGCCGACGAACCCACCACGGCGCTCGACGTGACGATCCAGGCGGAGATCCTGTCCCTGCTGCTGGGGCTCGTAGAAGACGAGGGCATGTCGCTCGTGTTCATCACGCACGACCTCGCGGTGCTGGCCCAGGTGGCGACAGCGGGCGTGGTGCTCGAACACGGCAGGGTCGTCGAGGCCGCACCCGTGTCGACCCTGCTCAGCACCCCCGCCTCCCCCGTGACGCAGGGGCTGCTGCGCGATGCGACCGCCACCCTGTGGCGGCCGGAAGGCGGTGCGGCATGAGCCTGATCGAGGCACGCGGCCTGCGGCGGGACTTCGTGGTACCGAAGCGCACGACCTTCGAGCGCACGCGGCGGCAGACCGCGCTGGAGCCCACCGACCTCGACGTGGTCGAGGGGTCGTCGGTCGGCATCATCGGCGAGTCGGGGTCGGGCAAGTCCACCCTTATGCGGCTGCTCCTCGGGCTCGACCGCCCGACCGCCGGAACGGTCGCGGTGGACGGTCGTGCGGTCGACGCCGCGGCTTCCGCCCGGGCACTGCACTGGCTGCGACGGCAGACCGGGCTCGTGTTCCCGGACCCGTACGCGTCGCTCGACCCCCGCATGACCGCCGGCCAGATCGTGCGGGAGCCCCTGTGGGCCCTGGGCATCGAGGGCGACCACCGGGCACGCGTACGGGAAGTGCTCGCCCAGGTCGGGCTCGAGCCGGACATGGGCGACCGCTACCCGCACGAGTTCTCCGGCGGGCAGCGGCAGCGCATCGCCCTCGCCCGCGCGATCGTGCATCGTCCGCGCATCCTCGTGGGCGACGAGCCGCTGTCCGCCCTCGACGTCACGGTGCGCGCGCAGATCCTCGACCTGCTGCGCGAGCTCAAGGCGACCTCCGAGCTGACGCTGCTGCTCGTCTCGCACGACATCGGCGTGGTGCAGAACCTGTGCGACACGGTCGTGGTGATGAAGGACGGCCGCATCGTCGAGCGCGGTGCGACGGCGGACGTGCTGCTGCACCCCGCGCACGACTACACGCGGGCGCTGCTGGCGGCGATCCCGGTCATCCCCGGGCCTGCGGAGGGGTGAGGCTCAGCGGGAGCGGCCGAACAGCGCGCCGCGACGCGGACGGGACGGGCGCAGCGCCCGGCGCAGATACACGGTGCCGAGGTCGCGGCCGAACTTGTGTCCGACGCGTCCCATCCGCCCCGCCTCGACGAAGCCGAGCTTCTCGTGCAACCGGATCGACGCCTCGGCCCCGCGGTCGCTGATCACCGCGACCATCTCGCGGATGCCGCGCTGCTCGCACGCGTCGATGAGCGCCTGCAGGAGCGCCGACCCCAGCCCCTTCCCGCCCGCCCCCGGGCCGAGGTAGATCGAGTCCTCGACCGTGTAGCGGTACGCGTTCTTGCCCGCCCACGGCTGCGCCACCGCGTAGCCCAGCACGGCCCCCGATGGCGACACCGCCACCAGGAACGGGAGCCCGAGACGGTCGAGCAGCGCATACTTCTCCCGCCAGGACGGGATCGTGCTGCGGCGCTCGTCGAGCGTGACCGCCGAGTTGCTCACGAAGTGGTTGTAGATCTCGCGCACGTGAGGGAGGTCGGCGGGACGCGCGGGCCGGATGGCGTACGCGAAGACCTCGGGAGCCGGTGCCGGTCGCAGATGGCGCGGCAGCACCCGGCGACGGTCCCCCGGCTCGAACTGCATGCGCTCAGCTTAGGGAGGCCTCCGCCTCGCCCTCCACCCGCCAGTCCACCGGGTCGCCGCCCGCCTCCGCCAGCAGCGCGTTGGCGCGGGAGAAGGGCCGCGAACCGAAGAAGCCGCGGCTCGCCGAGAGCGGCGACGGGTGCGCGGATTCGATCACCGGCGTGTCGCCGAGCAGCGGACGGAGGTTCGCGGCGTCCCTGCCCCACAGCACGGCGACGAGCGGCTGGTCCCGGGCGACGAGCGCACGGATCGCGAGCTCTGTCACCTCCTCCCAGCCCCAGCGGCGGTGCGAGCCCGCCGCGCCCGGCTGCACGGTGAGCACCCGGTTGAGCAGCAGCACGCCCTGGTCGCTCCACGCCGTGAGGTCGCCATGCGGCGCGGGCGGGAGACCGAGGTCGCTCTCGCGCTCCTTGTAGATGTTCGTCAGACTCCGCGGCAGCGGTCGCACGTGGCGGTCCACCGCGAACGACAGCCCGATCGGATGCCCCGGCGTGGGGTACGGGTCCTGCCCCGTGATGAGCACCCGCACCTCCGACAGCGGCCGCTGGAACGCCCGCAGCACGTTCTCGCCCGCGGGAAGGTAGCCGCGACCGGCCGCCTGTTCCGCACGGAGCCGCTCGCCGAGCGCGGTGATCCGCTCCTGCGCGGGAGCCAGAGCCTCCGCCCAGCCCGGATCGATCAGTCCGTCGCGCGCGAGCTCGGCGAGGCCGCGGCCCGCCATCACTCCGCGGTCCGCACGCGCAGCGGACCCCGCGCGAGCAGGTGCTGGGCGGACTGCGCCACCGGGCGCATCGTGATCAGGTCGAGATTGACGTGTGCGGGAGCCCCCAGCGCGTAGGCGATCACATCGGCGACGTCGTCGGCCAGGAGGGGCGCCTCGACCCCGGCGTACACCGCCTCCGCCGCGACCGCGTCGCCGCCGAGACGGTTGAGCGTGAACTCCTCCGTGTGCACCATCCCCGGTGCGACCTCCACGACCCGGATGGGCTCGCCGTTGAGCTCCTGGCGCAGGGCCCGCACCAGCATGCCCTCGGCCGCCTTCGCCGCGTTGTACCCCGCCCCGCCCGGATAAGCCGTCTGCGCGGCGGTCGAGGTCACGAACACCGTGTCGGCGTGCCCGTCCACCTCGGCCGTCGCCCGCAGGAGGGGCAGGAGCCCCGCGACCAGGCGCTGCGTGGCCAGCACGTTCGCGTCGAACATCCACTGCCAGTCGTCGATCGCGGCATCCTCCACGCGGTCCGTCCCGCGCGCGCCCCCGGCGACCTGCACCAGCGCGTGCAGCGGACCCGAACGCTCGAGCTCTCCGACCAGGGCCGACACGGCGGCACCGTCGGTCAGGTCGCACGCGATCACCGAGGCCCCGGTCTCCGCGGCCAGGGCCCGCAGGCGTTCCTCCCGGCGGGCGACGCCGACGACGTCCCATCCCCGCCCCCGCAGCGCGCGCACCGTCGCCGCGCCGATCCCGGAACTCGCCCCTGTCACCACTGCACGTCTGTTCGCCATGCCATCCACCGTACGATGTCCTCACCCGATTCCCGAGCGACGATCGCCGCGGTGCCGCGAACGTCAGAACAGCGTGGCGGTGCGCGTGTGCACGGTGCCGTCGCTGGGGCTCCCCGTCGAGGTGACCGTCACGGGGATACCCGAGTTCAGCGGCGTCGGACCGAGGATGCCGAACGTGACGTGGGTGACCCCCTGCCCCGCGACGCTGCCCACGTACGCCAGCGTGTACGTCACGGTGCCGTCGCCGTTGTCGGTCACGCCCCCCGGGGTCCAGGTCGGGTCGGTCGCCGGGAGCGCGGGAACCGACGGGCTCGACCCGCCGGCGTTCGCGATGACGACCGGTTGCAGCGCGCCGACGTCGGCTCGATTCATGGTGACGGTGACCGTGCCGCTGGTGATGTCCGCCACCGGGATCGTGGCAGCCTGCGTGTCGTCGTTGCGCAGCTGGATCGATGCGCCGTAGTACTGCGGGTCCACCCAGGTGCCGCCCTGCATGGTCTCGATCACGAATCGGCCCAGCCCTTCGGCCGACGCCGCCGCGGCCGGCGCGGCGGTCACGAGCGCGATCACCGGCACGGACCAGACCGCGCCCGCCAGCACGGTCCGGCGGGGCAGGCCCCGGGGTGCGTCATCGTGTGCGCCCGCACCGAGATCGTCGACAGTCATGGGGTCTCCTGTCCGCGGGCCCGTCGGCCGCGCCTGGCACGTACGGTAACCGGCACGGCGGCCGAGCGGAAGACCTGCGTCCTCCGCTCGAGGTGAGGAGCGCTGTGTTACGTCACATTTCCCGGCCGCTGTTGACACCGGGGGAAGTTCCGTACTCTCGCTGCAAGGGCACACGCCATCCGACTTCCGACCGTTCCAGGGGGAACACATGTCCGCACCCGAGACCTGGCGTTTCGAGACCAAGCAGATCCACTCGGGCGCCGCACCCGACCCGGTCACGAAGGCGCGTGCGACGCCGATCTACCAGACCACGTCGTACGTGTTCGACAACGCCGACCACGCCGCGAACCTGTTCGCGCTGGCCGAGTTCGGCAACATCTACACCCGCATCCAGAACCCGACCCAGGATGTGCTCGAGCAGCGCCTCGCGGCCCTCGAAGGGGGCACCGGCGCCCTCGTCCTGTCCAGCGGCCAGGCCGCCTCGACCTTCGCGATCCTCAACATCGCCCAGGCCGGCGACCACTTCGTCGCCTCCAGCTCGATCTACGGCGGCACCTACAACCTCTTCAAGTACACGCTCGCCAAGCTCGGCATCGAGGTCACGTTCGTCGAGAACCAGGACGACCCCGAGGAGTGGCGCCGCGCCGTCCGCCCGAACACCAAGCTGTTCTTCGCCGAGACCATCGGCAACCCGCAGATCAACGTGCTCGACATCCGCACGGTCGCCGACATCGCGCACGAGAACGGCGTCCCGCTGATCGTCGACAACACGATCGCGACGCCCTACCTCATCCGCCCGTTCGAGCACGGCGCCGACATCGTCGTCCACTCGATCACCAAGTTCCTCGGCGGCCACGGCACGACCATCGGCGGCGTCGTGATCGACGGCGGCCGTTTCGCGTGGTCGGAGAACGTCGAGAAGTTCCCCGGCCTCACCGAGCCCGACCCCTCGTACCACGGCGCCAGCTACACGGCCGCGGTCGGCGACGCGCTCGCCTACATCATCAAGGCCCGCGTGCAGCTGCTGCGCGACCTCGGCTCCTCCATCTCGCCGCAGAGCGCCTGGAACCTCATCCAGGGCGTGGAGACCCTGTCGCTGCGCATCGAGCGCCACGTGCAGAACGCCCAGGAGATCGCCGAGTGGCTGGACGGCCGCGACGACGTCGCCTCGGTCAACTACTCGGGTCTGCCCTCCTCGCCGTGGTACGCCAAGGCGAACGAGTACGCGCCGAAGGGCGTCGGCGCGGTGCTGTCGTTCGAGCTCAAGGGCGGCGTGGAGGCCGGTCGCGAGTTCGTCAACAGCCTGTCGCTGTTCAGCCACCTCGCCAACATCGGCGACGTGCGCTCGCTCGTCATCCACCCCGCCTCCACGACGCACGCGCAGCTCACGCCCGAGCAGCAGCTCACGGCGGGTGTCACGCCGGGCCTCGTGCGTCTGTCGGTGGGGCTCGAGAACATCGACGACCTGAAGGCCGACCTCGACCAGGCCCTCGCCGCCGCGCGCGCCGTCTCGGAGGCCGCCCGCGCCTGAGCGGACCGTCTCGCACGGATGCCCCGGACCACGCGGTCCGGGGCATCCGTCGTCCCCGCCGCGTAACCTGCCGCCGGAGCGCCGCCCGCCAGGCGAGAATGGGGGGATGGACTGGCAGACGACCTCCGAGGACACGGTGCCGTCGGCACCCGTGACGGAGGCCGACGTCCGTCTGCTCCGTGCCCGACCGCCCGCGACCGGCGCGTGGCGCGACGGAGACCCCGTGGGCGGGCGCCGCTTCGCCGCCTTCGGGTCCTTCCGCACCGAGAGCGGGGCCGAGCTCCCCGGCATCCGGCTGGCGTACGAGACCTGGGGCGAGCTGAACGCCGCACGGGACAACGCCGTGCTCGTGCTCCACGCGCTCACCGGCGACAGCCACGTGCGCGGCGAGGCAGGAGCCGGACACCCCACGGCCGGCTGGTGGGAGGACATCGTCGGGCCGGGCGCGGCGCTCGACACCGACCGGTGGTTCGTGATCGCGCCGAACATGCTCGGCGGCTGCCAGGGCTCGACCGGACCGGCGAGCATCGCCCCCGACGGCTACGAGTGGGCGTCGCGCTTCCCCTACCTCACGATCCGCGATCAGGTGGCCGCGCAGGTGCGCCTGGCCGACGCGCTCGGCATCGACACCTGGGCGGCGGTGATCGGCGGCTCGATGGGCGGCATGCACGCGCTGGAGTGGGCGGTCACCCATCCCGCCCGCGTCGAGCGGCTCGCCGTGCTGTCCTCGCCACCGGTGACGACGGCCGACCAGATCGCCCTGAACACGGTGCAGCTCGAGACCATCCGCATGGATCCGCGCTTCCAGGGCGGCGAGTACTACGACCTCTCCGACGGCGACGGCCCCCACCGCGGCCTCGCCCTCGCCCGGCGCATGGCCCTGCTGAACTACCGCAGCCCGATCGAGCTCAACCAGCGGTTCCAGCGGTCGTGGCAGTCCGACGTGTCACCGCTCGGGCACGGCGGGCGCTTCGCAGTGGAGTCGTACCTCGACTTCCACGGCAACAAGTTCACGCGCCGGTTCGACGCCAACAGCTACATCACCCTGGTCGAGGCCATGAACTCGCACGACGTGGGGCGCGGTCGCGGTGGTGTGGAGGAGGCACTGCGCGCGGTGACGGCCACGACCCTCGTGCTCGGCATCGACAGCGACCGGCTGTTCCCCGTCGACGGCCAGCAGCGTATCGCCCGCAGCATCCCCACCGTGCTCGACGACGACGCGGTGGTGCTGGCGAGCGACTTCGGCCACGACGGCTTCCTGATCGAGACCGACGCGGTCGGCACGCAGCTGCGACGCCTCCTCGACGCCTGAGCTCACGCCGGGGCGAAGCTCCACGGGCGAGCCGCGGCGTGCAGCGTGCCCTGCTCCCACGCGAAGGCCCGCCCGCCGTCGAGCACACGCGTCTGGAACAGCTCCGCCGCCCCGGCCGACGCGAGCGCCGCGGAGGCCCGGTCGTGCATCGACAGCCGGTGCAGCGTAACCCAGGTGGGCGGGAACAGCGTCCACTCCCCCGACGCGTGTCGGCCGAGGGCCTCCGCCGGGGTGACCCAGGCGAGTTCCGCGACCTCCGCCTCGGACGGCACGGCCTCGGCCCGCGGAGCCTCGGCGAGGAAGAACCAGGTGCGGATGCGGACGGGAGCCTCCGCGGGCGGCCGCCACTCCGACAGGGGCACGAGCCCGTCGATCACGAGGCCCACCTCCTCCGCGGTCTCGCGCACCGCCGCCCGCCGCGCATCGTCCACGCGGTCGGCGCCGTCGCGGCGATCGCCCTGCTCGACCTTGCCGCCGGGGAACACCCAGGCACCGGCGAACGAGCCACGCTCCGGCCGCCGCAGCAGCAGCACGCGGAAGCCCTCGTCGGCCGGTCGCAGCAGCACGGCCGTCCCCGCCAGCGGCAGCTCGTCGTCGGGGATCGTCACCCCGTCACTCTACGACGCGAGTACGACGACCGCTGGGGCGCGACGCGCCTCCACCCGGTACGACAGCAGCGCGATGAGCAGTCCGGCGACCGCGAGCGCGGCGCCGGTCCACGCGGGAGCGGTGAAGCCCCACCCGAGCGCGATCACGACGCCGCCCAGGAACGCGCCGAGGCTGTTGCCGACGTTCAGCGCGGAGTGGTTCATGGCCGCGGCGATCGACTGGTTGTCGCCCGCGACGTCCATGAGCCGCGTCTGGATGGTGGGGCTGAGCACAGACGAGACGAAGCCGACCAGCACCACCAGCAGGCCGAGGCTCACGATCCAGAACGACAGCACCGCCAGCAGCGCGAACACGACGCCCATCGCGGCCAGGCCACCCAGCAGCGTGCGCCGGAGGTCGATGTCGGCGAGGTGCCCGCCGACCAGGTTGCCCGCGGTCATACCCAGCCCCATCAGCACCAGCACGATCGGCACCGCCCACTCGGGCGACCCCGCGACCTCGGTGACCAGCGGCGCGATGTAGCTGTAGACGGCGAAGAAGCCGCCGAAGCCGATCGCGCCGACGCCGAGCGTGAACCACACCTGTCCGATGCGGAACACCCCGAGCTCCGCGCGCATCGTGCGACCGGGGTCGCCCGGGTGCGCCGGCACGAACAGGGCGATGCAGAGCGTGGCGAGGGCGAACACCAGCGCGACGACGGCGAACGCGGCACGCCAGCCCCACTGCTGCCCGAGGAACGTGCCCAGCGGCACTCCCACGACGTTCGCGACCGTGAGCCCGGTGAGGATGAAGGCGACGCCCTTCGCACGGTTGCCCGGCCCCATCACCTCCGCGGCCACGAGCGCGCCGATCCCGAAGTAGGCGCCGTGCGGCAGGCCGGCCAGGAACCGCGACGCGCCGACCAGCTCGAACGTGGGCAGCACGACGGTCAGCGCGTTGAACACCGTGAGCGCGAGCGCCAGCACGATCATCACACGGTGGCGCGGGAACCGGGCGACGAAGCCCGCGATGGTCGGCGCGCCGATCACCACGCCGAGCGCGTAGAGCGAGATCAGCCAGCCGGCCTGGCTCAGCGCCTCCTCCTGGCTGGTCGCCCAGACGGACGGCAGCAGGTCGGCGGCGATGTTCGGGAGCAGCCCCATCACGACGAATTCGGTCATGCCGATGCCGAAGCTGCCGATGGCGAGAGAGAGGAGCGCCCTCTTCGCCGCACCCCTCGATGCGGTCGAGGGATTCACCGGTTCAGCTTAGCGGGCGTCGGCCTCGTCGATCGCCGCCTCCAGGCGCTCGACCTTCGCGTCGAGCTCGCCCGAGTACCCCGGACGGATGTCGGCCTTGAGCACGAGGGACACGCGGGAGCCGAACGGCATGACCGCCTCGGTCGCACGCTTGACCACGTCCATCACGGTGTCCCAGTCGGGGCCCTCGATCTCGGTGAACATGCTCGTGGTGCGGTGCGGGAGTCCGGAGGCGCGCACCACGCGCACGGCGGCGGCCACCGCGTCGTGGACGGAGGCGTCGGAGCGGTCGACGGCACCGTCGGCCGGTGTGCCGCTGGGGGCGACGGAGAAGGCGATCAGCATGGGTTCACTCCTTGATTCGAGGGGGACGGACGGCGGGAACACGCAGGACGGCGCGCAAGCTCACGACGGTCAGAACGATGAGCAGCACATTGCGCAGCGTGAGCAGCAGCACGGGCACGGGCTCGGCCCGCAGCAGCGCGTCGTAGGTGAGCGGGTAGATCAGGCAGGTGACCAGGCACAGCGCCAGCACCAGCACGGCGGGCACCGTCGCGCGCGCCCTGTCCCACACGATCCAGAGGATCACGGGCGCGAGAAGCCAGGTCTGGAACTGCGGCGACCCCACCTTATTGCCGACGATCAGCACCGTCACGAGCGCGAGCGCGAGCGGCGGGAACAACCGGCCGAACACCGCACCGCGCGTGGCCTTGACCGCCCCGAGGGCGGTGACCGCGACGACCGCCACGGCCATCAGCGGCGTGAGGACCGCGGCGACCGCATCGACGCCCGGCGCGGTGATCTGGAACGTGAGGATGTCGAAGCTGTACTCGATGCGGGCGGCACCGGCCACCGCGAGCCACAGGAACGGCGTCGCCGCGACCGCCTCGATCTGCAGGCCGCGACCGGTCTGCGCGGTGAGGAACCCGAGGATCTCCGACCGGGCACCGAGCAGCACGAGCCCCCCGAGCACGACGGCCGTGACCACCAGCGCCGCCAGGAGCTGCCGCCACCGCCGGCGCCCGGCCACCACCGCCGCGAGCAGCAGCGCGCCCGGCCAGATCTTGATCCACGCGCCGACCGTCAGGAGGGCAGCGGCGAGCGCGGGCCGCGACAGCAGCCACAGGCCGGCGACGACCGCGATCGGCACGGTGACCGCGTCGATCCGGTACAGCGCGATGGGTCCGAGCAGCAGGAGCGCGGCGCACCAGAACCACGCCGCGGCCGTGCGCGCCCGGCCCGGACGACGCCCGACCAGCACGGCGAACGCGACAGCGTCGAGCACGCCCACCAGCACCGCCCAGGCCACGAGGTACGCGGACGAGACGCCGAGCAGGGGCACGAGCGGGGCGGCCAGGAGCCCGGCGAGCAGCATCGGCAGCAGCGCGAGCTGGGGGTACACCCACGGTTCGGTGACGCCCACGACCGGGCCGCCGCCGAGCGCCGCCGACGACCAGGGCTCGTACACCAGCACGACGTCGCCCATCGGCTGGCTCGGGTAGATCCACCCCGCGAGCGCGGTGAGCAGGTGCACCAGGAGGAACGCGGCCCACAGCGCGATCGTCCGGGCGGGCACGCGCCGGGTCACGACAGGACGTCCGCGATCGCGAGGGGCAGCGCCTCCGCCACGTCCAGCGCGACGATCGGGTGGCCCGTGCCACCCTCCCCCACCCCCGCGGCGATGCGC
>NZ_SSDO01000147.1:0-1752 GCF_004794395.1 Microbacterium sp. K41
GCGCCCGATGCAGCGCGGCGCTGCACCGGGCGGCGGTCAGTCCTCGTCCGGGTAGGGCACGGGCCAGCGCGGTTCCGGAACCGGCCACCCGGCGGCCTTCAGCGCGCGGCGGGACAGCTCACGCGCCGAGTACGGGGTGCGCACGCCGCGGATGTCCCGGTAGTCCTGATGCCCGGGACCCGCCCACAGGATCGCGTCGCCGTCGCCCACCAGGCCGACCGCCGCGACGATCGCCGCCTCCGGTGGGGAGTACTCGTGGATCTCCGCGTCGGGTCGTGCCCGGCGCGCGCCCTCCACGAGGGTCGCCCGGATGGACGCCGGGTCTTCGAAGCGCGGGTGATGATCGGTCACGACGAGGATGTCGCTGCCCTCCACGGCCGTGCGCGCCATGTCGAAGCGCTTGCTGGCGTCGCGGTCGCCATCCGCGCCGAACAGCATCAGCACCTTTCCGGGGGTGACCCGGCGCACGGCGGCGAGGGTCTTCTCGAAGGCGTCCGGCGAGTGCCCGAAGTCTACGAACACCGCCGGTCCGCGGTCGCCGGAGACGAGCTGCGTACGGCCGGGGAGGTAGGCGTGGATGCCGCCGTCGCGGCCGAGCGCGTCGGTGATCCGCTCCCACGCGTACCCGCCCTCCAGCAGCATGACGATCGCGAGCGCGGCATTGGCGGCCATGTGCGGACCGATCACCGGCACCGTGGTGGTGAGGGTTCCGGCAGGGCCGCTCATCGTGAAGGTGGTGCCGGCGGCGCGCTCCTCGTCGATCACGACCACCCAGTCCGCGCGGGCCGCGGCATCGGGGTCGGCGGCGATCGACGGCGTGCCGACCGTGACGACGGGGATCTCCGCGCGATCGACGACCAGCGCGCCGGAGGGGGAGTCGAGGCAGACCACGCCGCGGACCGCGCGATCGGGACGGAACAGCGGCAGCTTCGCCTCGAAGTACTCCTCCATGTCGGCGTAGTCGTCGAGGTGGTCGTGGCTGAGGTTCGTGAAGCCGGCGACATCGAACCGGATCCCGTCGACGCGGTGGCGGGACAGCGCCTGCGCGCTCACCTCGACCGCGACCGCTTCCACGTGCCGCTCGCGCATCAGCGCCAGGAGCGCGTGCATCTCCGACGCCTCCGGCGTGGTGAGCCGCGACACGATGACCTCGCCCGCGATGTGGCGCTCGGCCGTCGACGACAGCCCCGTGACGACGCCCATCTGCTCGAGGATGCCCTCCAGGAGGTGGGAGACGCTCGTCTTGCCGTTGGTGCCCGTCGTCGCGAAGAGCAGCGGCAGGGGGTCGTCCGCCCCGGTGCCGTAGACCCAGGCGCTCAGGTCGCCCAGCACGGCGCGCGGATCGTCCACCACGAGGACGGGCAGGCCGGCGTCCGCGGCGATTTCCGCGCCGCGCTCGTCGGTGATGACCGCGACCGCGCCCTTCTCGGCAGCGGTCGCCGCGAAGTCGGCTCCGTGGCGGTTCACGCCCTGGATCGCGACGAAGGCCTCACCGGGGCGAAGATCCGCGGTGGCGAGAGTGATGCCGCTCAGGGACACTCCGGTGGCGTCGCCGCGCACGGTGGCGGCGAATCGGGAGGCCAGTTCGGAAAGCTCGCGCCGGGGCGGGTTCGCGGGGCGGAGCACAGGGGGCAGGCTCGGTTGTTGTTCAATCGACATGTCGGATCCATGATCTCACGGCGCCGCACGGATGCCGGGCGGACGGCCCGCCGCGCGCCGGGGTCGGACGCGCGGCGGGCCGGGGCTCAGGCC
>NZ_SSDO01000148.1:0-259 GCF_004794395.1 Microbacterium sp. K41
ATCTATGCGCGCGCCGGTCTGGCCATCCCGCAATCGACACTGGGCGCGTGGGTGGGCATCTGTGGCGTGCGTCTGCAACCGCTGGTGGACGCCCTGCAAGAAGAGGTTCTGAGCCACGGTGTTCTGCACGCCGACGAAACGCCAGTGCAGATGCTCGCGCCCGGCAATGGCAAGACGCACCGCGCCTACCTGTGGGCCTATGCGCCGAGCGAGTTCGAGAAGATGCGCGCGGTGATTTACCAGTTTGCGCCCAGCCGCA
>NZ_SSDO01000149.1:0-464 GCF_004794395.1 Microbacterium sp. K41
GCGCTCGTGCTCGCGGCGGTCGAGCCACGTCCGCCGGTGGAGCGGCGGCTCTCCGACGCCGTGGGCTCGACGCTCGCGGAGCCCGCACGCGCGCGCAACGCCGTCCCCGCGTTCGACAACTCGGCCATGGACGGGTTCGCGGTGCGCTTCACCGAGGTGACGGGCGCGTCCGTCACCCGCCCCGTGACGCTGCGGGTCGTGGCGGATGTGCCCGCGGGGAGTGGCGACGACCCGGAGCTTCCGCCCGGATCCGCCGTCCGCATCATGACCGGGGCCCCGCTGCCCTCCGACGCCGATACGGTCGTGCCCTTCGAGGACACGGTCGGCGGCCTGGCGGACTCGCTCGACGAGGTCGTGGTCCGGAGTGCTCCGCGACAGGCGGGTGCTCACGTCCGTCGCGCGGGTGAGGACGCCGCGGCGGGAAGTCTCGCGCTCGCCGCGGGCGCGCTGCTCGGCGCGCGGCA